>WQYZ01000201.1 GCA_009780985.1 Oscillospiraceae bacterium
ACGCGTTATATCTCTGCCATCTACGAATACTTCTCCCGAAGTGGCGTTATCCATGCCGCCCAAAATGTTCAGCACAGTGGTTTTCCCCGCGCCGGACGGTCCTACTATAATATTAAAATTCCCTTTATCGAGTGAAAAAGTTATTCCGTCGGCTGCGCGAACGGTAATCTGCCCGCTGTGATATTCGCGCACGACGTCTTTAAACATAATATAATCATTTGACATTATATCTTCACCTATTTTTTACTATATTCGCGATTTACTTTTTCGTTATTATTGCGAAAAACCTGTGGAACATTGCCGCAACTTCAGCCCTTGTTGCCGTCCCGTTCGGCTGAAAACTGCCGTCTGGGTAGCCGTTGATGATTCCCGCACTGTAGAGTGCCTGAATCGCATCTTTCGCAGAGCTGGCAATATTCGCACTATCAGTAAAGTCTGTATAATCCCGAGTCGCAGACAGCTTCAAACCTGCATATTTTGCAGCGTTATACAGCATTACCACCAAATCCTGACGGGTGATGGCAGCGTCCGGAGCGTATTTGCCAGTATCGGCGATAATGCCTATTGCCGCCGCCCACTTCACTGCGTCGGTGTAATACTGACCGCCGGCAACATCGCTGAACGGGTTTGTCAGTTTTGAAGCGTCTGGACTTCCGGCTTCCCGGTACAAAACCGTAACTGTCATGCCGCGGGTGAACGTCATCTGCGGACTGAACTGCATGGGATCTGTGCTTGTGCCTATCATTAGACCGCTGACAACGGCAAACTCCACATCGCCGTAGAACCAGTCGGACGATTTAACATCTGTGAACAGATTCACCCATGGTTTAGTTTCCGGAGCTGTAGGCGCGGTATCTTTGACTGTGACGGTCAGCGTCGGATTCGTGCCGCCGCTCATAGCAAAAGTGATTATCTGTGCGCCAACACTTAAGGTCTCAAGGTATGACGCTTTTATTGTGACAGCGTTGTTACCGTAGAGGTAATCCGTGCCGTTTACCAGCGTGTATTTGCCATTATTCACGCTGTTCAGAATGTAACTTCCCGAAAGCGTGACAGTCAAATCCGCGTCGCCGTTTTTATCAAAGTTCGCGTTTGACTGCGAAATGGTGGTGTTGACGGGGAAAACAGGAGTATTGCTGATGTTGGAATAGCCGCCGCCGTCATTGGAATTATTATAATAACCGCCTCCTGACGCCGCAGAAACTTCAATTGAAAGCAGTTGCGTCGCGTCGGGATTTAAACCATTAGAGGCTTTGACGGTAAAGTCGAATGTACCTTTTACCGTTGGCGTGCCGGAAATCACCCCACCTGTCGAAAGTGTCAGGCCGTCCGGCAAACTGCTGCCGGTATCAAGCGACCATGTGATAGGCGTTGCGCCTGTGGCGGCGAGATTTTGGTTGTACGACACGCCGACTGTGCCGTCAGGTAAAGCAGTAGTTGTAATAGCAGGGAAATCGGCAAATGCGACTTTATGTAAATCTGCCATAATCGCGTGTCCGGATGTGTTGGGATGTATGTCAAAATTTAAAGTGGATATATCAAAATTAATAGGATTTGTGCCCGCCAATTTCGCCGCTTCAAATGCGGCATGTGTATCGGCGACCGCATAACCTCCAATTACGCTTCCACTCGATATAACTTGATTCATTGTGCCGAGCATTGATTCCGCGGCAACATATAGTCCTGTTGGTGAGGCGTCTTGGGGGAAAGGGTTATAAATCGTACTGACGACCAATTTGGCATTCGGCGCGATTGATTTTATCTCCGTAATGATATTGGGAAAATCCGTTGTAAACTGAGTTACGCCTGCTTGCAGTGCTGCCTGCAGTGTTACCGCTTGAGCGCCAAAGACGCTGAGGTCAAGACTACTAAGCGACAGAAGCAGCGACGGATTCGTTACCGCTATAGTCGCTATAGATTGACTTGAAAGGTCTGTAACACCAAGATATACTTCTATAGCATTAATAAGCGGATCTAACAGATTGTTCCCGCCAATATTGAGAGTTATGTATGAAGCGCCTGCCAGAATACCGTATGAAGCAGGACTAACTGTTTGTAAAGATTGCAACGCTGAAAGTAGCGTTGACGAAGTCAATCCGCTGACTGCAAGATCATACGCAGGGATGTTCATTCCCGTTGAAGCCGAAATCAGTCCGACATAACAATCGGGTAGAGGACTAATCCCGTCCTGCGTATAATCTGGTAGTGCGAATCCGGCGGGGACTGAATCGCCCAGCGCGACGTAATACGCTGGCGGCGTAGAAGCTGCTGCGGCAAATGACGTTATCGGTAACATTGTTAAAAGCAGTACGACCGTCAATATCGCGGGCAATACTCTGTTTCGCGTGTTTTTTTTGTTTGCCATTGTATTTTCCTCCCAAATTATATTCGCCATTGGAACTTGAAAATAAATTCCGGCGATTTTTTTATTATTTTTTTATTGTTATGGGTTGATATTATATAGTACATCTATTTTTACCCGCTGCGAATGCGTTCCACTGCCTGACCTATACGTTGCGGCGACACGGGCTTAGTCAGATAATCCAGCGCGTGCAGGCGAAATCCCTCAAGCCCGTAGTCGCTCACCTCGCTGACCAGAAACATAGGTCGCAGCGCGTCAAGTTCGCGGATGTTACGGGCGGTCTCTATGCCCATTATACCGTCCACGCCGATAAAAGTCATATCATAGGGCGTACCCATATCGCCGTTCGCTTTGAAATCATAAGCAAAAGCCTGCGTAGCCGTGAATTCAACCACTTCGGCGTTTATTCCCTGCTCCGCGTAATGCCGCCTTACCGCCTCGGCGGTATGGATGCAGTCCTTCGCCCTAAAGTCAAACACGGCAATTCTTTTTTTATCCGTTTTTTTATTCATTTTTGTCAGTCGCCTCCCCCGCAATATTATTTCGCATACTTTAATATTTTCAGTATAATATATTTCAGAAAAAAATCAATAGGTTTGGCTTGAACGTGGCTATATGCCCTGAACGTTGAATATTTACTTAACAAAGGCTGAAAATTATCTTGACAACGGTATAATTTTGGTGTAAAATATAAAACGCATTAGTATCATAATCTTTTTTCAGAGGGTACGGTGATTATATGAACATTGCGGTATGCGAAGATACACTCTCCGACCGCGACGCTCTCTGTGCGTACATACAAAGCTATTGCGGAGAGCATTCCTATAACGCGAAAATCAACGCTTACGGAACGGGAGAGGCGCTGCTTGACGCTTTTTCGGCAGGCGCGTTCAATCTCATTTTTCTTGATATTTTCATGCCGGGCATGAACGGCGTGGAAACCGCCAAAGAAATACGCGAAACCGACCGGGACTGTATGCTGGTGTTTGTTACGACAAGTGCGGATTTTGCGATGGATGGCTTTCTTGTGCAGGCGTCCGGTTATGTGGTGAAGCCTATCAGCCGCGAAAAAATGGCGGGCGCTATGCACGCCTGCCGCTTCGAGTTTGAGAAAAACAGCCGCACGATTGAAATTCCCCAAGGCGGCGGTTGTGTTTCTGTTTCAATCGCGGATTTGCTATACACGGAGGTTTACGGTAAGGAATCGGTATTCCATATGAAACAGGGAAAAATCAAGTCGCGCCTGCCGCTGGAAACTGTGGAGACGCGTTTAGGCGGCAGCCCGTTTTTACGGTGTCACCGCAGTTATATCGTCAATATGAATTATGTGGACGATATGCGGGACGAAGATTTTCTTATGCGTAACGGCGACGTTGTCCCAATCCGGGTAAACGGACGCAAACAAGTCAGAATGGCAATGGCGGGGTTTATCGCCCGCTCGCCGATGGAGGTAAAATAGATGAAGTTACATAAAGTTTTAGTTTTAGTTTTAGTTTTCGTTTTATGCTTTGCCGCAAACTGTTTTACCGTAAACTGCTTTGCCGCCGCGTCAGAACCGGACTCTGACGCAGGGAGCGATTATTCGATTCAGTTTATGGATTTTTCTTTCTCCGAATCAGGAGAACTGACGCTTGTCTTTAATTTTACGGGCAGTCTTGACGACCTTTCGATAAACCGATATAATAATCGTTGGGAAAATTACAAACTGTTTTGGGACAATGAGGGAGATTACCCCGCGGTCCAAGCAGTTTTGGGTGAACCCGGCGAAAATCTTCTTTACGTTACAATAAACGACCCCGTAAGCGAGTTCCCCGACATTACAAATCTTGAGTTTAATATTGACTGGAATTTATCTTGTATCCGAATCGACATGAATAAAGGAACTGTCGATGAAGTAGAAGATGGATATGTTCCCGGCTGTAGTGAAATTGTGTTTCGGGATTACAGCTTTTCCGAATCGGGAGAATTGACCGCTTTTGATTTCGCGGGTGACCCTGACAGCCTTCGTATTAATCTGTCGGACGGCGAGGATTATAATTTATTATGGAGTTGGGAAAATACGGGCGATTCCCCGAGCGAAGACGCAATCGACGTCGTCTGCGGGTATCCTGACGAACCTGTGCTTTATGTCACGGTTCATGACCCTGCCAGTGAAATTCCGGATACTGGCTACATCACTCTTTTCTCCGGTATCAGCGGTGAATATATGTGTACCGTTTACATCGACATTGCAAACGGTATAATCTACGAGGAGGAATCGGAACAGTCCTCCAGCGGGGAAATTTATTTTCAGGATTATTCTTTTTCTGAATCGGGGGAACTGACGCTCGTCTTTGATTACACGGGCAGTATTGACGATCTTTCTATACAGCGGTTTAATGATAAAATGGGATATTGGGATTTCTATTGGTTCCCTGCGGACGATACAGACGATTCTCCCGGCACAGGAGCGATTGAAGCCTCCTTGGGACTTGACGGTGAGAATTTGCTGTATGTTACTGTCCGCAACCCTGCCGATGAATTTCCCGGCATTACATATCTTAAATTTATTGCTGACCTAAACTTTTCTTACATTTGCATCGACACAGAAAATGGAATTGTTTATGAGGGTGAACCAGACTATAGCAACTATGATTATAGCCATGTCGGACAGACGGCTACATTTTGGTATTACGAATATTCAAATACCGGGGAATTAACGGTTGTCTGTAAAAACTTCAGCGGCAACAGCCTCGATGATTTATGGATATGGCGGTTTGATGACGACGGGGGAAATTGGTATCCCTATTGGAATATTGCGGGTGAATTTCCCGGCGAGGGGAAAGTAAATGTGTTCTCCTCGGAAGAGGATTTACTTTTCATCACATTTAATGACCCGCTGAGTGAATGTCCTAATCCGGCACTGTTTGCTCTTGATATACCCGGCAAGGAGCCAAGTTTCTTCATTATAGATATTGAGAACAATAATATAGATAGTGTTGATGGCGGAGGCGACAGAACCGGCGCGGACAGATTCCCGATGAGAGACATAATCAATAAACCCGGCGGCGGAGATAAGAATGACGGCGGCACTGGCGGTACTCCCAGCAACGGCGGAACGCCGGCGGGCGGCGGAAATAATCCGCAGGGGAGCGACGGCGATTCAATGGGCATCATTCCTACCAGAAACCCGCCGTCAAACAGCAATAATCTCTTCGTCAATAATCCTACTCCTCCTACGACTACTACTAATATTGACGGCAAAACCGAACAAAGTGAAGATAATAAAAATAATACAAGCGCCGGAAACAACCCTCCGAACACTACTGCCGTCTACGATACATACAGCGGCGAACCCAACACGGATGTTGCCGATGTTCAAACAGGGAATGACATTACAACGCAAAACCAGGATGCGGGTGAAACGCTTCACGATACAAATGTTCCGCTTGCTCCGCCCGCGTCTTTTTCGGGATTAGCTGAAAATCCCGAAACAACAACATCACAAAACAATGCAAAGCAAAGCAACTCTGAACCGCAGACAAAACAACCGGTTTTGAAATCAATCGACAATGCGCAAAATGTCTCTAGAAATTCCAGTCCCCAACAGGACAGCGGGGCAACGGAAACACAGCCTGAAGTGCCGAAGCCGCCCGCCAATATAAATACAGCAGCACAAAACAACTCTGAACCGCAAACAGAACAGGTAGAACAAACAAAACAACCGATTTTGGCGTCAACCGACGCGCAAACTGTCATTACAAATCCCAGTTCCCAGCCTGAAGTGCCGAAGCCGCCCGTCAATACAAATACAGCGTTGTTAATTACCGGAATTGTCGCCGTTGTACTTGCGGGTGTGGGTATTTTTATTAAAATATACGGAGTGCGCAAGCTGTAGAAGTGGATAGAAAATGGGTAAAAAATGGATAAAACGATATGATTTGATAATGATGGGCGTGGTATGCGCGCTGGCGGTTTTCGTCTGCCTTCTTCTCTATCAATACGATAACAAATACACGGCAGTCGGACCGAGGGGAGCAAACGGCGTCCTTGTTTTAGACGAACAGGCTATAATAAAAACCCCCGTCGTCTTTTTAGTCGATGGATGGGAATATTACGGCGGACGGTTGATGTTGCCGGAAGATTTTGCCGGAAATGCCCCCGTGCCGGACGCGTATATTTTTATCGGGCAGTACGGTGGTTTTGACGCAAACGATGTGTCAAAACCACCCCACGGAAGTGCCAGCTACGGTTTGACGGTGCGGATACCGACCGAACCGAAAACATATCTTTTGGAATTGCCTGAGATTTTTTCGGCGTACCGCACCTATGTGAACGGAAAACTTGTAGAAACGATGGGAAATCCGGACCCCACGGACTATTTCCCGGAAACGGGCAACCGCACGATAGAAATCGAGGCGGGCGGACAGATAGAAATTCTAATAGCCGTTTCCGATTTCTCAAATTTATACAGCGGTCTTACGTATCCTCCGGCGTTCGGAGAACCGGACGCCGTAAACAGACTGCTTTCGGCTCGGCTCATTTTCCGTAGCGTTTTCCTTGCCTTTGCGCTGGTGATTGGATTGATTGCCTTGTTAATCGGCTTCGCGAGCGGCAAAAAAATACTTGCGGTTTTGTTCGGGCTTCTGTGTTTGTTTTTTATAGGCTACACATGCTATCCGATTTTGCGGACGCTGATAAGCGCGTATTATCCTTTTTACGCCATTGAAAATATCTCATTCTGCGCTATGCTTACCACAGTTATTCTGCTTCAGAAAAATTTATACGGGGAAGCGAAAAAGCGGGATTGGTTTTTTATCGGGTTCGGCGTTTTGATGTTCCTTATATCCGCCGTCCTTCCATTAATGCTGACAAGCGGAAAGCTGTGGGTCATGGTCGGCTACTCTTATCTGATAATGGCTTATGAATGGATTACTGCGGCATATTTGACTATTACGGCTGTTCGCACTCTGCTGCGGGAAGTTCGCTCCACAACGCTTTTGTACGGAATTCTGATTTTTGACGCCGCTCTGGTCATGGACAGGCTCATGCCTTTATATGAACCGATTGTTACAGGCTGGTTTCCAGAGCTTGCCAGTTTCGCGCTGGTGCTTTGCCTCGGCATTGTTATCGCAAACGAGGTGGCGGCGAAATACAGGGACAACGCAGTTTTGGAAGAACGCATGAGCAGTATGGAACACCTGACAGAAATGCAGAGGACAAATTACGAACTGCTGCGCGAGCGTATTGAGGAAACAAAAACCGTCCAGCATGACCTGCGGCACCATTTCGTGATGATTGAAGGATTTCTACAGAGCCGTGAGTATAAGAATTTAGAAGAGTATATCCGACAATTCCATGAATCTATACAATCGGTCCAACCGCTGGGGTACTCGAAAAATCCTATGGTGAATGTTTTGGTGCGTCATTACGCCGGACTTGCCGAGAAAGAAAAAATCCGGCTGACGCTGAAATTAGACATCGGGCAGGATGTGAAAGTGTCAGAAGCCGACCTTTGCGCCATCCTTAGCAACCTTTTGGAAAACGGCATAGAAGCCTGCGCACGGCAAAAAAGCGGCGAGCGTTTTATTACGTTGTCTATGGGACAAAAGCCGTCTATGCTCTCTATCCGTATGGAAAACAGCACGGACGGAAATGTGACCCGGAGAGGCACTTTATTCCTTTCTTCCAAGGGAGAGGACAGAAAAGGCTACGGCTTGGGTTCCGTCCATTCTATCGCGCAGCGATATTCCGGCGACACGGAATTTCAACATGATAACGACAGTAATGTCTTTATCAGCACGATTATGCTGACGTTTTAATTCATTCAGATTTATATAGCGGTAATAATCCAATCGACAGACTAATACCTTGCATCAATTCGATTATGATGACATATCTACAAAAGCATAGGGATTTCAGCTTGGTGAATTCGGATTATTCTATTTTATCCAATATTTGGAATAATTCAAGTATGATTCGCAGCCGATTACGTTGGCGGGTAAAACACCTTCATGAATTTCTCAAAGATAATAGTCTCAAATTCTACCCACTCACCGCAATATTTCGACAGTACTTCCTCCT
>WQYZ01000202.1 GCA_009780985.1 Oscillospiraceae bacterium
ACCGTCATAATCCAGAACGGAGACGGTCTTACCGCTGAGGTACCCAAGAACAATCACAGCACAATTCCGCACTTTATCACCAGTTCAATAACCACTCCCGACGACTGGAAACGCGTAAAAGAAGAACGTTTCCGCAGGGACGACCCGGATCGCAAACCTCCGTCTCCCGAACAGTTAAAACGGATGTGCCCGGACGACAGGGATATTCCCATGGGAATATGGTGCGGCTCTTTTATCGGCAAAATCAGGGATATGCTCACTTTTGAGGGGCTTATCTACGCATGTTACGATTATCCCGATATGGTTGAGGATATGATTGAAACCGTAACTGTCTTAGCGGAAGATTATCTTGATGCCGTACTGCCTCACGTACATTTGGATTACGCTACAGGCTGGGAAGATATATGCTTTAAAAACGGTCCGATAGTGTCTGTTGACTTTTACCGGGAGGTCATCGGTCCGAGAATCAAACGCATAGGCGACCGTCTGCATAAACACGGCATAGACCTCTGGTATACGGACTGCGACGGTGACGTGCGTCCGTTACTTCCGATATTTCTGGAAAACGGCATAAACTGCCTGTTCCCGTTTGAAGTCAACTCATGCGCGCACCCCGGCGAACTGCTGGACGAATACGGCGGCGCGCTGCGTATAATGGGAGGCGTTGATAAAATGGCGCTCGGCGCAGGCAAGCCCGAAATCAAGGCATATCTCGAATCTTTGGAAAAATACGTTGCTCGCGGCGGATATATACCATTCTGCGACCATCGCTGTCCGCCTAACGTGACGCCGGAGAATTATCTGTACTATCTGGATTTGAAAGAGAAAATGTTTGGCATGAAGTAATACAATCGTGTAAAATATAACTTTTATTTAAAGTATCACGACGTATTATTAACGAAGATTATTTATATAATATGCGATTATGTCTTTAATCCGAATCCTATATTTTTTGTACATATATTACAGGGACAATCAATTACTTTTATGCTATAATTGTTTTGAAAGGAGCGATAATAATGGATTGGATTCAACGCATGAATTTAGTGTTAGATTATATCGAAAATAATCTTGACGGTGAAATTGAAGAAAATAGAATCGCCGAACTGTCCGCAAACCCAAAAGGTATGTTCCAGAGAATTTTTTCGGTTTTGACAGATATGAGCTTGTCTGAGTATATCCGCAAAAGAAGATTGACGCAGGCGGCGTATGATATTCAGAATACAGACGAAAAAATCATAGATATTGCCGTAAAATACGGCTATAATTCGGCAGACGCGTTCAGTTTCGCATTTAAAAATTTTCATGGTGTAACACCGTCTGATGCTAAAAAGTCCGATGTTGAATTTCAATCTTTTTATCCTCTTGTATTTGAATTTAAGTTATCGGTAAAAGGAGGAAATGGTATGCAATCTCGTATTATTGAAAATGTGGATGTAAAAGTAGAAGTTGGAAAGGCAAACATATCGGATAAAGAAATCGTAGTTGAACTCGGAAGGTCAAAACTCCCCGAGGAACTGAACGATATAGTCGTAGGCAACATAATTGCACTTGATAAAAAAGCTATAGGCGAAGACGCTGAACCTTTAGATGTATTAGTAAACGGTCAAATTGCGGCAAAAGGAAGTATCGGAATAAATAATGGAATTTCTTGCGTTAAAATTACCGAAGTGATTGATAAGAAAAATAATATTGCGAATTTAGAAACGGGCAATGTCATAGAACTTGATAAAAATGTTGAAAATGACTTGCTTGGCGTGTTCGCAAATGGGAAACTTATCGCTAAAGGCACGGCTGTTGTCATAGAAAAAAATTTTGGTGTTCGTATAGTAGAAACTATAAAAACAGACTGAAATAAGCGTTATATTGCTCCTAAATGAAAAATAGAAAGCCCTGATTTCGCGGTGAAATCAGGGCTTTTCTTCTAACTGCGGAATAGGGATTCGAACCCCAACAAACAGAGTCAGAGTCTGTCGTGCTACCTTTACACAATTCCGCAAAATGATTAAATATTAGTTTTCAAGGTCATCTTTATAACTTTTATATTATACTATATATATTTTTTTTTGTCAATAGTTTTATGAAATTTTTTCCGTTTTCCTGCCAATATAATTTTTTATTTAGCATTAATCAAATTTATAATTCGAACAAATATACTGGAAAATATTACCATATACATGAATTTATTTGTTAAAAATAGTGATGAAATACTTAATTATCGGGAAACATATGGATTTTCCTTTGATATACGGAATTAACTGTTGCTAAAAAAGCATTATGTATTTTTCGTATCAATTTCACTTAATAATAAGTGTATAACTTTTGTTGAAAATGGGATAAAATTATAAAAAGAGGGATTGCTTATGAAACTTAAAATTGAAAAAGAAGAACACATAAATAAAACATTCAGACTAAATTTAAAACTCGTAAAACAAATGGAAAAAATCTGTGATGATAGAGGTATTTCATTTAATAAACTGGTAGACATTTGCGTTCGATATGCCATTGAGAATTTAGATACAGATGAAGACCCAAAAAATTAATTTTATAAAAAATTTATTTTTTATGAGAGATTTATATATATTTATTTAATATAATTATATTATAAAATGTTTATGTATTTAAAAAGATTTCAGGCGCAATACAATTCGCAGTTTTATATGAGAGCGAGTGCGCAAAGAATTTCGGAATATTTTGCTGCGTAGTATTCCGAAAACCTCCATAAATTTTTTTGCGCACTTGCTCTTGTATAAAACAATAAAATAGGAGCGGCACTGCCAAGCGTCAGTATGCCGCCCCTTATTATTTTTATTTTATATCAATCTACGCTTCTATCACAAATTTTAAGCTTATATCCAGACTCCTGACTGAATGGGTCAGCGCGCCGATTGAGATTATATCTATTCCCGTTTCGGCGACTTCTCTCAAATCCTTGTCGCCCATATTTCCCGACGCTTCCGTGACCGCCCTGCCGTTGATATATCCGACGGCTTTTTTCATATCTTCGTTTGACATATTGTCGAGCATGATTATATCCGCTCTGGCGGCAATTGCGTCCCCGACTTCTTTCATAGTTTCGCATTCTACTTCAATTTTAAGCGTATGCGGCGCGTTGGCTCTCGCGCTTTCGACCGCATTGATTATTCCTCCGGCGGCGGCTATGTGGTTGTCTTTGATTAATATTCCGTCGGCGAGATTAAACCGGTGATTTGTTCCGCCGCCGACTTTTACGGCATACTTTTCAAGTACGCGCAGTCCCGGCGTCGTTTTTCTTGTATCGGCGATTTTTGCCTTTGTTCCCGCAACTTTAGCCACTGCGTCGGCCGTCTGTGTCGCTACTCCCGACATTCTCTGCAACAGATTCAGCGCGGTGCGCTCAGCAATCAGAACGCTGCGGGCATTTCCCCTGATTGCCGCGATAATCTCGCCTTTTACGACAATATCGCCGTCTTTTTTATTTGCGGTGAATTCTATGCCGTCGTCAATGATTTTAAAAACCCTTTCGCATGCTTCCATTCCGCATACTATCCCGTCCGCTTTCGCGATAAAATGACCGGCGGCAATTTTATCCTGCGGGACTGTCGTATTTGTCGTTATATCGCCTGTGCCTATATCTTCTCTCAATGCTTCTATTATTATTTCGTCAATGTTTATTTTACTTATATTCATGATAATTCTCCTTTTTTTATAACATGAAATGTTTCTTTTAATAAACCTTTAATAAAATCCCTGTCAATTTTATCTATGACAAAGACGTCATATCCCTGCGGATTTTTTGATACTGCGCCGTATTCGTCCGAAATGATTTTATACGACTGAAAGTTGCATTTATTTTTATCAAGCAGATATGCCAATGTAGTTGCATCGTGAATAATTGAGCCGGGATTATCATGCGTTACAGACGTGTCATAGTTCAGATAAAAAAGTTTTGCCAACACATTAAACTGACTGTTTGTACTGTCAGACAATAATTCCCGTTTTACGCCGACTATATCCTCAATATCCGTAAGCGAAAAGGCCAACTGATGCGTCATATCCAGTGGTGCAATCACTTTTTTGACAGGACATTCCAATACTTTATTGGTTGCGTCAGGGTCTGAATTGAAATTAAATTCCGCACTATGTGCTACATTTGAGATTTCAAATCCCCCGCCCATAATAATCAACTCGTCGATATAATTTGCGGAATCAGGAAATCTGTCAAACACTCTCGCTAAATTTGTCAGCGGTCCGATTGCGATATATTTTACAATCCCGTATTCTTTCAATATATCATGAATATCGTTTACAAAATCCCCGTTATATAAATCTTTTTTCGCAGTAGGAAGTACAAGTCCGCATAATCCGTTTTTTCCATGGTAATCTGTCGGAGTAAAACTGTCTTTTTCCAAAGGATTAAGACTGCCTTTTATAAAATCCGCGTCTATTTTTAAAATATCCGCAAGATTTATCAGATTGCAATATGTCTGTTCGCCGTAAGTATTTCCGTAAGTCGATATTACTGCGCGGATATTATCTTTGAAAAACACTGACGCAATGCCGAGCGCCAAAGCGTCGTCTGTGCCAGGATCTGTGTCGATAATTATGTTTAATTTTGGGTTCATAATAATATTTTATTCCCCTGCATCTTCCACATAATGCGCGCCGATGTTCTCTTTCTGGTCAAGCGCGGATTCAGTCACCATTTTCGCTGTCTGAACCATATTGTATAACTCCGCTTCTTCGAAATTGTCTATATCTGTTTTGTCGATGTACGACATAATTCTGTCTATGCGTTCGAGCGCGAACAACATGCCGTCAACTTTCCTTATCGCGCCGACATAAATACTCATGATATTTTTTATCTCCACAGAAAATCCTTTTATCTGGTGCACGTCTAATTTATTGCCGTCTAATTTATTGCAACTTGTAACGATCTTATTTATTTTATCCGCGCTTAAATTATCTTTATTCTGCTGGTCAGATTCGCTTTGCGAATTTATATCAAGCGCGCACCGTTTTCCGAATACCAAACATTCCAGCATAGAGTTTGACGCGAGTCTGTTTGCCCCGTGTATTCCGGTACTTGCGGTCTCTCCGCACGCGTACAGACCTTTTATATTTGTTCTGCCGTTCAAATCCGTTTTAATCCCGCCCATGTGATAATGCTGCGCCGGTCTGACCGGTATAAAATCTTCTGGGACGTTTATGTTGAATTTCACGCACTCATTATATATAGTTGGAAAACGTTCGGCAAAAAATTCTTTTGTCATACAGCCCGCGTCGATAAAAACGTATGTGTCTCCGGATTTTAACAACTCTTTGTATATCGCGCGGGTGACTATATCGCGCGGGGCTAAATCCGCCATCGGGTGCACGCCCTGCATAAATGCCTCGCCCATTCTGTTTCGCAGTATTCCGCCCTCACCCCGGACTGCTTCCGAAATCAGAAATAACCTGTCCGTTTCATAGTGGGGAATCATAGTAGTCGGGTGGAACTGCACCATTTCCATACTTTCGATAACCGCTCCCGCCCTGTATGCCGCAGATATTCCGTCTCCGACTGCGCCTTTAGGATTTGTCGTGTAATTATAAATCTGACCGATTCCGCCGGTTGCGAGAATAACGTTTTTCGTTTCAAATACAAACGTGTTTTTGCCGTCCTGCAGAATAACGCCCGCAACCTCATTATTGGCTTCGTTTAATATTATATCCGTAAAAGAGGTATTAAAGAAAAATTTTATATTTTCTTTTTCAAACGCGATATGGTACAGCTGTTTCGTAGTTTCTTTACCGGTTGCATCTCCGCCGCAGTGGACGATTCGACGCTCCCTGTGACCGCCTTCTTTTCCGATTTCCAATTCGCCCTCTGAATTTACGTCGAACGGCACATTTAAATTTATAAGCTCGCGAATATTTTCCGGTCCTTCGTTCACTAAGACTTTGACTGCTTCGATGTCGCAAAGTCCCGCTCCGGCGTTAAGAGTATCTTCGATATGAAGATTATAACTGTCGCTTTTTGACATAACTGCGGCGATACCGCCTTGTGCGTAATAAGAACTGCCGGATTTTATCTCGCCTTTGTTAATCATGGCGATTTTTTTGCTTGGGTCAATATGCAATGCGGAGTAAATCCCCGCGATTCCGCACCCGATTATCACTACGTCAAACTCGTCGTTTATGTAGTCGATTTTTATGTCGTTGAAGATATACCGTCTGTTTTCATTTTCTTTTACTGTTGTTTTGCGCATAAATTTTTTTCACAGCTTTCTGTTTTTATATTATTATTTATTTATAGATTATTTCATTTTTTCCGTAATTTCTTTGCCGCATTTTTTGCATTTATATTTATTCACTTTTATATTATCGGGAATAGGTCCGGGACGGTCAAATTGTATGATATCTTCTGTATCTTGTAATTCCCATTCATGATTTTTTTCGCCGCAGCGTCTGCATTTGCATCCATTCCAGTCATGTCCCGATTTTTGACAAATTTTTCGTTTACCTTTATAAAATAAATTAATAAAATATATTATACAGAGAGTAACAATCACAGCCGATAAAATAATAATGGCTACAATACCAGTGACGGACCACCAAACATTCATAAAAAATCCTCCCGTATTATCCTAATAACAGCATTTTTTCAAGCGGGATATTCGCTTTGTTTATAATATCGTCCGACAATTCTATAACGTTTTCGTCGGCTTCATTTGACAAGCAATTATATATATCATTGAGCGTGGTTTTTTTCATGTTCGGACAGACAAGCGTCGGTGTGAGGATATAATATTTTTTTTCAGGGTGATAGAACCTGAGCCGTTCGACAACTCCGTACTCCGTGCCGATTATAAATTCTTTATCGTTACTCTCTATGCAGTAATTCAGTATCTGCGATGTTGAGCCGATAAAATCCGCGAGTTTTACAACGTCCGGTTCGCACTCCGGATGAACGGCGAATGTTGCATTCGGGAATTCGCGTTTTTTCGCGATTGTATCGTCTACCGTTATATGCCTGTGAATCGGGCAGAAACCGTTGATGTATATAAATTTCTTTTCGGGGACAAACTGCGCGACATATGCGCCGAGATTTTTATCTGGGACGAATATAATCTCGTCCGCGCCGATTTTCCTGACTATATTTACGGCGTTCGACGATGTGCAGCAAATATCGCACTCCGCTTTTGTTTCCGCCGATGAATTGACATAGCAGACGACTGCGGCGTTCGGGTGCTCTTTTCGGAGATTTCTGATAATTTCAGGATTTACCATATCAGCCATAGGACATCCCGCGTTTGGATTCGGGAGCAAAACTTTTTTATGCGGCGACAGTAATTTCGCGCTTTCCGCCATAAATTTCACTCCGCAGAACACGATAAGATTTTCTTCGGCGTTTTTCGCGCGTTTCGACAATTCAAAAGAATCGCCGGCATAATCCGCAATTATCTGTATATCCATAGTCTGGTAAAAGTGCGCTAATATAACTGCGTTTTTTTTGCTTTTCAAGTCCAATATTTTTTTCTGCAACTCGTTCAGTTTTTCCATAAACCCTCTCTATATATCTCCCATTTATTTCAATTTGATATTATTTTAACACAACTGTAATTAATTTATTTTATCACTATTCAGACTTTTTTTCAAGAGTTTTTATATAAATAAATGCGACCGCATAAAAAATTATGCGGTTTACACGAATTTAATGGGATTTATATTGATTTTTTGTGCGATTATGTCATAATATTCAGAAAATCAAAAGACGAAGCTCGACCAAGTGTACAGATTGGCTGAGGTATACGCCGATATGCGCTTTTTCCTCGCGAACGAGTTTGACGAATATGAAAATTAACAAAAATCACTTTTCTTTAAATGAAATATCATATATAATCATGGCATGACAAAAATATATTATGTGCGGTTTTGTGTAGCGGTGCAGAGATATTTATATTTTATGCAGTAGGTGAGGTAATATATATGCAAATAGACCGTTTATTTGAAATCGTATATTATTTGCTCAGCAAGAAAACCGTTACGGCAAAGGAACTTGCGGAGCGATTCGATGTCTCTAAACGTACAATTTACCGAGATATAAATATCCTTAGCATTTCAGGCATTCCTATTTACACAAGTAGTGGTAATGGCGGCGGAATTGGGCTGTTAAAAGAATTTGTATTAGACAAATCCATTCTTTCCGAACGTGAACAAAAAGAAATTTTATCGGCTTTGCAGGGGCTTTCGATGGTTAAAACAGAGGAAACTGGACAGGTACTGCAAAAGCTGGGGATATTGTTTAATAGACTTCTTCGGAAAATAAATTATTATGAAAGATAGCCGAAATAGTAAATATGAAAAGATTAGAAAAAGCTCAGTTAAAGAGCGACGAAGAATTTTTTAGATTATGTGGCTACTCGAAAAAA
>WQYZ01000203.1 GCA_009780985.1 Oscillospiraceae bacterium
ATTCGCCCATTGATATTCTCAGAAAAACGTCAATGTCCAGCGCATTATGATGAGTCTTAAACGGCGTAGCGGCTGCCCCGCCGGAGGTAACTTCCAATACCGGTGTTTCTACTTCCAAGAAGCCTTTTTCAGCTAAGAAGTTTCTTATTGTATTCCAAAACAGTTGTTTTTTGACAAACATGTCTTTCAGCTCGCTGTTTACTATCAAGTCTAAATATCTTTGTCTGTATCTTATTTCAACATCTTTCAGACCGTGCCACTTTTCGGGAAGAGGGATAAGCGATTTAGACAGCAGTTCTATCCCGTATGCGTGGATTGAAATCTCTCCCGTCCCGGTCTTGAAAACTTTGCCGTTTATTCCGATAATATCCCCTATATCCCATTTTTTGAACTGCGCGTATTTGTCCTCGCCGACGTCGTTCATTCTCACATAAATCTGTATATTCCCGTGAGAATCCGCGATATTTATAAAATTCGCTTTGCCCATATTTCGTCTTGACATCATTCTTCCGGCGATTTTTACGTCTTTGCCCTCTAATTCGTCAAAATTATTGCGAATCTGTTTTGTATTTGAATCTATGTCAAATTTTGTTATAAGATACGGATTGTTTCCGCTTTCAAAAAGCTCTGAGAGTTTTTCGCGCCGTATTCTTGTTTGTTCGCTGAGATCGCTCAACTCGTTTTCGTTATCTGTGCTGTTAATATTATTTAAATTACTGTTGTCTGACAACTTTATCCACTCCGTTTTAATATTTTAATAATTTTGTTATTTTGAAATCTCTAAAACTTTTAATTTAAATATTCCTTTTGGCGTTTCATATTCCACAGTATCGTTCTTTTTCGAACCTATAAGAACTTTGCCGATCGGCGATTCGTCCGAGATTTTATTCTTAAACGGGTCCGCTTCTGTGGAACCTACCAAACTGTATTCAATCTCTTTGTTTAAATTCAAATTCAGCACTTTGACTTTATTACCTATGTTTGCGACGTCTGTTTTTATATCGCTTTCATCTACGACTTTTGCATTTTTAAGCTGTTCTTCAAGTTCCATTATTTTCGCTTCGACTTTAGCCTGCTCGTTTTTAGCCTCGTCGTATTCGCTGTTTTCCGACAAATCGCCGAAAGCCCTCGCAACCCCGATAGTATTTATCACTTCCTTGCGCTTCACAGTCTTTAAATATTCTAATTCCTCCTCCATTTTTTTTAATCCTTCTTCAGTGACTAAAAGCTGTTTCGTTTTTTGCATTTTTCATATTCTCCTTGTCTGTTTAAAATGATTCAAATCTAATTATTACAAATAAAATTCCAATATTTCTCAAAATTTATTTTAATTTATTTTGAAATATTGAAATATCTATTTTATTTTCAGTACTTAACAATTAATAAATATTATCCCAGCGCACTAATTGCGGCTTGAAGCTGAGTATCCTGATCGTCTGTGATTTTATCGAGAGACACTGTTTTCAAGTCGTCGGGAAGCTGAACCTCAACATTGGGAGTGACGCCGATTCCGTCGTAATTATCGCTGAACGGCGGCTTATATTTGGCGACTGAAATTTTAAGCGCGGAATTGTCGCTCAACTGCAGTATGCTCTGCATTGTGCCTTTGCCGAAAGTCTTTACCCCGACCAGCGTGGCTTTCTTATAATCTTTCAGGGCTGAACAGAAAAGTTCCGCCGCGCTCGCAGTGTTCCCGTTTACCAATACAGCCATAGGCGCAGCCACTTCATTTGCGTCCGATGATATAACTTCCTCGTGTCCGTCTTTATAATCAATCCTGATAATCGGTCCTTCCGGGAGAAGGTAATCCAGGGTCTGCGTGACTCCTCCTAAATCCCCGCCCGGGTCGTCTCTTACGTCAAATATATATTTAACCGCGCCCTGATTGGCAAGGTCGGTCATTGCGGCTTTGAATTCGTTGCCGGTTTCCGCATTGAATTCCTTTATTTTTACATATCCTATACTGCCGTTTATAATTCTGTATTTAACCGTCTCGACTTTGACCTCAGCCCTTGTAAATGTAAGCTGAACTTCCTGAGAATGGTTGTCGCCCCGCAAAACAGTTAGATTGACATCCGTCCCCGTTTCGCCTTTTACTCTGTTTACGCTTTCCGTATATCCGAGAGAGGAAACAAGATCCCCCTCTATTTTATATATATAGTCCCCGACAAGCATCCCGCCTTCTTCAGCCGGAGAGCCCGGAGTAACAGACGTAACTTCAATTACCCCGCCGTCGAAGTCATTATACAGCACCTCCACGCCGATTCCCACCATTTTCCCCTGATTGCTGCTTATATATTGAGCATACTCGTCAGGGGTCATATACTGCGCGTACTTATCTCCCAAACCTCTCACATAACCGTCGGCTACACTGTCCGCAATCTTTTGATTGTCCGTTGTTCCTATATAATTTGCATTGACTTGTTTGTCCAATTCCGACAGTTTATAATCAATTTTATCGTTAAGTGCGGTATCCTCTAAGACTTTATTATACCGGTTGTTAGCGTTTACAAAAGTTATCATAAACGTCAGCAGGACGGCAAAAGACACAAAAATCAACGCGGCTCCCAAAGAGATTTTTCTATTCATAATTTAAATATTATCTCCAAAATTTCAAAAATAATTTATTATATTATATTATTTATATCGCATGTTTATGCAATATAAAATTTTATCCCCTCCTATAGCCAGCTTAATTTTATGCAAATTATTTATTTGGGCTGTATCAAATAGTTCATAGGATTTTGCCTCGCCCCGTTTATCGCGACTTCAAAATGGCAGTGAGGTCCAGTAGAAGCTCCAGTCGTGCCGATTTTTGATATAACATCGCCCTTGTAGACTTTGTCGCCTACCTTCTTAAGAATCACGCTGTTGTGAGCGTACAAAGTAGTCATTCCGCCGCCGTGGTCTATTACTATATATTCGCCGTAAGTGGTTCCCCCTAACGACACTTTCAGGACGATGCCGTCGTTTGCCGCGTAAACGTTTGAGCCGTAAGGAGCCGGTATATCGACTCCGGTATGAAATTCGCGCTGCCCGGTTATCGGGCTGGTTCTGTAGCCGTAAGGCGAAGATATGCGGTTGCTGCTCAAAGCAACGGGCCATCCTAATTGTCCGCCAACGTAAACTTTTTGGCTTGCCTGAGCGTTCTGAAGCTGTTTCGTGAGGGCTGCAATATCGTTCTGTATGCTGTTGTTATCGTTGTTAATCTGAGTCTGCAGCTGCTGTTTCTGTTGTATAGACTGGTCAAGATTTTTTATAGATGCCAACACGGTGGTTTGTGATTTATTAAGATCCGCTTTTTTTGCTGTCAATTCCTGCGCATACTGTTCGTTCTGACTTTTCGAATCTGCCAGCGTCGCTTCTGTATCCTCTAAATCCTGTTTAGACGTCTTAAGATTTTCCAATATGGATTTATTATAATCCATAATTGAAGATATTCTGTCCATCCTCGACAGGAAATCTACAAAATTTTCAGACTTCAGTATTAATCCGATATAATCGACGTTTCCGTCTTCATACGTAAATTTCAGCATACTGAGAAAATTCTGATAGTTCTTGTCGTATTCCGCCTGCGTGTCCGCCAGTTTTTGTTCTGTTTCAGCCATAAGCTGGTCATTCATTGTTATAAGGTCGTTGGTGTCGTCTATGCCCTCTTGAATATTTACAAGCAGATTATTATATGTAGAATTTAAATTTGTTAAACTTTGTTTTTGTTTCTGGGCTTGTGCAATTTCAGCGTCGAGCGCTTTGCGTTTAGATTCATTATCGCTGATTTTCAGTTTTTGACTGCTGATTTGGCTTTTTAGCCCATTGACCGTATTGTCTGCCGCTTCCGCGTTCAGAGATTTATTCATACCCGAAAACGTGAACGGCGTAAACACAAGAGCGAAAATTAACAAAACTCCTATCGTTCTTTTCACTTTGTAAAATTTACCTGTTATGCTTTTATTCATAATATTATTAAATATCCCCCTTTGCTTTTATTCCGATTGTCTTTAAACTTTAAATTCACTTGTTTTATTTTTATATTATTATTTTTATTATATTTTACGCTTTTAAATATCTGTGCGACGATATGCTGCTTCCTAACAACCCGCAGCCTACGCCGACTATTATAAACACTACAAATAACAGTATATTGACGTCCGAAAAATTTACGAATTTAATCGCTGTAAGCCCCGTCTGCATTTTAATCAGCTCGGTTGTCGCCGCCTTATATATATACCACTGTAAAAAATAAGATATAACGCCCGCAAACAGCCCGATGATAATACCTTCCAAAAGAAACGGAATAAGTATAAAGAAATTTGTCGAGCCTATATAGCGCATAATAATTATTTCTTCTTTCCTTGAATGTACGGACAGTTTTACCGTATTTAATATTATAAATATCGCTATGATAAACAAAATTACCAAAAACCATACCAAAACAAGCATGACGACATTCTTTAGATTTTTTATAGTCTCCGCCGTCGAAGTCATATCTTTTACATGGTCCACGCCCTCTATGCTGTTCAGCTGGTAAATAAGCGTATTGACGTCGTTTATGTCGTTATACTCAATCTCAATGGAAGCCTTCATATACGAGGGGGCATCTTTGAGAAGATTGCTGTAAAAATCCGCGTCATTAGTCAGATTTGCGTTGGGGTCTTCCCCTGCCAGCTGCGCGAGCGTCGTATCCAGAGCTTCTTTGCTTGAAATAAACGTTATCGTTTTTGTGTTTGACAGCGCGGTTATTTCGTCTTTTATTTTCGCTATCTGGTCGTCGGTGTTGTACTCGGGTTTTATATAAAAAATTACTTTGTTAAGAGAATTAAGCTGGTCTAAATTTATATTTATATTATAAATAAGCAAACCGAAACATCCCATCAATATCAAACATGACGTAAGGATAAAAACCGACGTAAGACTCATAACCCCGTTTTTAAACAATCCGTTCAGGCTTTGCTTTATAAAAAATATCATGCTGTATTTTTTCATCCTGCCCCATCACCGTCCCGGTCTGTTTAAATTATTTGAATAATTGTTCTGTCTGTTTACTTTTTTTACAGAATTAACGGGATTAAGCAACTCAGACGGATTACTCGACGCGCCTAAAGACAGAATATCTTTTTTCTTATACGTATATCCTCCGCCTATATCGTCGTTTATGATAATCCCTTTTTTTATGGTGATAACCCGCTTTTTAAAATAATCGACTAAAGCTTTTTCATGGGTTATTACAATAACCGTTTTGCCGATGTTGTTTATTCTCTCCAAAAGTTCCATTATCTCGTAACTCATCTTAGGATCAAGATTCCCCGTAGGCTCGTCGGCTATTATAGTCTTGGGATTGTTTGCAATCGCCCTCGCCAGAGCTACTCTTTGCTGTTCCCCGCCGGAAAGCTCGCGGGGATAAGACCTCATTTTATTTGACATTCCGATGGTTTGCAGTATAACCGGCACCATTTTTTTTATCTTGGCGTTCGGCTCGCCTATAACCCGCATTGCAAAAGCTATATTTTCAAACACGGTCATATTCGGAAACAGCCTGAAATCCTGGAATACATATCCCAAATTTCTTCTGTATTTCGGAACGTCGCCGTTTCTGATTTTGCTTAAATCATAATTGCCGACAATAATTCTGCCTTTTGTGATTTCTTCTTCTTTCAGCAGCAATTTTGTTATAGTGGTTTTTCCCGCTCCCGACGCCCCTATTATAAACACAAACTCGCCGTCGGCTATCTTAAAATTCACATCCCTCAAAGCAACAGTGCCGTTGGGGTATTCCTTGTAAACATTCTTGAATTCTATCATTTTTTATTTCTTCTCTCGATTTTTACCTGATTTTTTATTTATAAATTATAAAAATATATAATATGTAAAATCAGTATTTTATCGGCTTGCACGCCAAATATTTTTTTACCATAAGCGCGACCTTAAACACGATGGCGTGGTCAAATTCCCGCAAATCAAGCCCTGTCAGCCTTTTTATCTTCTCGAGCCTGTACACGAGCGTGTTTCTGTGTACGAACAGTTTCCTCGACGTCTCCGAAACGTTGAGGCTGTTTTCAAAGAAGCTATTTATCGTCATAAGAGATTCCCTGTCCAGAGATTCCAATGAACCGGCTTTAAAAACTTCCTCTAAGAAAACTTCGCACAAAGTCGTCGGCAACTGATATATAATTCTGCCGATCCCCAGATTTTTATAGTTTACAACGTCTTTTTCCGTATCGAATACTTTACCCACTTCGAGAGCTATCTGAGCCTCTTTAAAAGAGCGGGACAATTCTTTTATTTCAAATACGGGACCTCCTATTCCAACGACAGCTTTCATAAAAAATTCCGTATTGACAGTCGCGACTATGTCTTTTGCGACGTTTTCTATATCTTCGATCTTATGAAATATGTTGTCGGGTTTTATCTCTCTTATCAAGACGACATCTTTTTCGTTTACGCTCACTACAAAGTCTTTGCTTCTGTCCGGAAACATGCTCTCTATTATATCAATAGGATTATACTCGTTTAAAGCGGCGAATCTGATAAGATATGTCACTCTCTCCACGTTTTCATTAAAATTAAACTCTTTTGATTTTAAATATATATCCCCCGGAAGAATATTATCCAAAATCACATTTTTTATGAAAGTGGATTTATTAAAATGATCTTCATACAGATCTTTTATCCCCCCAAGCGAAACTGCAAGCAGAGAAAGCATTTTAAATGCTTCGCCGTCTTCCCCCGCAATAAACAAAATATAGTCGGCTATTGAATTGTATTCTATTAATTTATAAGTATATCCGTTTTTTATATATCTTCCCAATTCGGCTATATAGTTTATTTCTTTATATATATCGTTATGTTCCAAGCCTATTTTTTCAGTATCCGTACAAGCGATAATACAGCCGTTGTCGTCTATTATGCCTATCTCCTTGTCGATTATATCGTTATATTGAACCAACATATTCTGAAATATTCTGTTTGACATCTCCTCAAATCCTCCCATCGAAGTTTTAATTTATTTATTATAGTTTTTCCTGTCATTTCTGTATCGTTTTAACTGTATAATATATCCCTACGACAATAAAATATACAAGATTGGCGGCTATCAGATAGAAAAGATTTATATCAAAAAACGTTTGAAACTCAATGACAACACAAATTGCTAAAATTGCGGATAATATATAGAACGGCAGACATTTAGAATTTTTCTGCATAATATCTTGTTTAAACAAAAAACCTTTGCTCTGATTAATCATAACGGCGGCGGAAAAAACTAAAACGGCAAGTACGGCTATTAAAATTTTAAATATCATTCTATAATAATCTGCTAAACTGTGCGTGTCGCCTAAATATATTAAAAAACAGCCTATCGCGGCGGACACGGAAAAAATAAAGAATTCCCGCTGGTATAAATAATATATATATATGATTATTGTAAGAGAAATCGCTAAAGCCGTTAAAAACGGAATCCATGTATAGTATGTGAAAAATATCAGCAAATTTGCGAAGAATAAAAACAGCGCAATCCCTAAAATATTTTTGCTGTGCACAGTTTTGTCGCTTTCGTCGACGTCTTTTCCGTATCTTTGAAAAAGGAAAACAATGGAGAACAAAAGCAGCGCGCCTAATACAAACACTAAAACAAAAGATATTCCGTGCAACTTATTGCCGTCTGAAACAGGCATATTCATAAAATACACAAAGCACGCAACCACAACGACAGCTATTCCGAACAATATAAGCAGTCTGTTAGATATTATTTCATTTCTCCGCGCAATATGCCTTTTACTTTGCTCCAAATCTTTGTTTTTATACATTCTGTTTGTCCTGCCCAAACCTTAAATCACCCGTACTCTCAATATATTTATGAAACTATATTATATTATACCACAATGTTTTGTTTTTGTCAAATCGCACATTAATTTTGATATTTCTGACACTTTTAACACTTTATTTGTTGATTTCCGGTTTATCTGTTAAATCAAGAAGGTAATCAATGCTGCAATCAAGCACTTTAGAAATTTTTAATAAAATATCTACGCTGGGATTACCACCTTTTTTCCAATTCGAAGCATTTCCTTTACTTAATCCTAATTTAAACGTTAATGCCGTAGGTGTTGTTCCTTTTAATCTGCATATATCAGCAAATTTGTCATAATTCACAAAAAATTAACCTCCATTTTATGCACATTGAATAAAGTTGAATTATCTTGCACTTTTCTCTTGACAGTTGAATTAAACTGCACTATAATATAATTATAATAAAATTTTTATAAACATAAAGGAGAAAAAACATGGAAATCAATGTGAAAAAAATAATGAACCGCATGGATTTGCGCCAAATCAGAAACTTCGCCTTCGACCAGGGGCTCGA
>WQYZ01000204.1 GCA_009780985.1 Oscillospiraceae bacterium
ACATTGCTTAGCCCTATCACCTGCACCGGCGTTGATTTGTTTACGGTCGTACCGTCGCCGAGCAGACCGTAGTAGTTATATCCCCAAGCCCATACGGTGCCGTCACTCTTCAACGCCATGCTATGGGAATTTCCGGCAGATATGGCAATTATGCCGCTCAATCCAGTCACCTGCACCGGCGTTGATTTGTTTACGGTCGTACCGTCGCCGAGCAGACCGTAGTAGTTATATCCCCAAGCCCATACGGTGCCGTCACTCTTCAACGCCATGCTGTTGGAATCACCAGCAGATATGGCAATTATGCCGCTCAATCCAGTCACCTGCACCGGTGTTGTCCTTTGTGTGGTCGTACCGTCGCCAAGCTGTCCGTAGCCGTTATATCCCCAAGCCCATACGGTGCCGTCACTCTTCAACGCCATGCTATGGGAACTTCCGGCAGATATGGCAATTATGCCGCTCAATCCAGTCACCTGCACCGGTGTTGTCCTCTGTGTGGTCGTACCGTCGCCAAGTTGTCCATTAGAGTTATATCCCCAAGCCCATACGGTACCGTCACTCTTCAACGCCATGCTATGGTTTTGCCATGCAACAATAGCAATTATACTGCTTAATCCTACTACTTGAGTTAATTTTTCAGATTTACCGATACTTCCATTACCACATTGCCCATAGGAATTGTACCCCCAAGCCCACACTGTGCCGTCTGATTTGAGAGCAAGTGTATAATATTGTCCTTCGGTCATTTGCAAAATATTGTTTGAATTATACAGTTCAAACAAATCACTTTCGGTCATTTTATGACCGGTTACATCAAAATCATCTGCCGAATTGTTTTGAATTATTGCCGCCTGAACATTATTATTTAACGCATTGACAAGATTGATTCGTCTACCTTCATTGACTTTATCCTGTAAATTCGACAGCATATCCGCCGTATCAAGCAATCTGGACTTCAATTCATCGGTTGATAAACCATTCTTTGCGTCCACAACTGCTGCTACTGCCGTTACATAACTCGCTGACATCGACGTTCCTGTCATTGTCCCGTGTTGATTTTCAGGAAGTGAACTCATTACTTCTCTACCCAACGCGGTTATGTCAACATTTGTCCCGTAATTCGAGAAGTATGAGAATCCGCCGTCTGCATTCACCGACGCTACGCTGATTATATTCGTCAGATCATAACATGCTGGATATGACGGCGTTTCTGTCAAATCGCGTCTGCTGTTACCGACTGCGCATATAAACAATGCGTCGCTGCTTGCGATCATTTCTTCGAGTGCGGGATTGTCTTCTGTCGAGCCGAAAGAGCAGTTAATTATTGACGCGCCGTTTGAGACTGCGTAATCTATAGCCGCTATTATATCGCTCGTATATGCCACACTATTGTTAAATACGCGCAACGGCAGGATTTTTACGTTGATCACGCCATTTTCACGAGCCGTGTTTATGATTGTTCCGGCGATATGTGTGCCGTGGGCATATTCAAGCGGGTTATCTGATGAATATACTACGTTTGTGTTTTGCGTGAAGTCCCATGCGCCCGCAGTATCAACATATCCTGCTAAATCAGGGTGATTTATGTCCATGCCCGTATCAATTACCGCTACGATTATGTCTCCGTCTGCTGGTGCATTTGAGGTTTCTTCGCCGATTTGTGAAGTAATATCTTCGGAGGTTGTCTGGACTACACTGTTATCCGCCGGATTCTCTTCGATTTTCTCTCCATCGCCGTCTGCCGGCGTTACATCCTCCTCATTTCCTGTGAGTTCTGATTCTGTATTTGCGCTGTCATCGACTGGAGCTATATCTTCGTTTATGCTATCCAGTGACAATGCATAGTCAGGCTGTATATACAATATATCTGTGTCTGCCTGACTTGCCTTGATATCCGCAGCAAATTCTGATGGCAGTGTTTCTTCGTTCAACGTGAGGACTTCCCAGTCGTTTGTCTCCAATGTCGATTTTTTGTTCGTGCCGTTTCCTTTGCCCTTACCGTTATTCGTATATGCGTTGCTGTTCTTATTTCCTTTGCCTTTGTTATTCGTCAGCGAATTTATATTGTTCAGCCCTAACGCCTTGCCGTTCGCTACTTTGGCGCTCATTTTGGTTTTGAAGCTGTCTTTTTTGCCCGGTTTATATTTCACTATGTATCTGTCAGTGCTTCCGTTGTTCTGTGCTGGCTGTAAATCAACATTTGGTTGTCCATCACTCAACGCAGTATTTTCGGGGTCAGCTAAATTTCCTGCCAAGTTCGGGGGCACTTGTGGTAGGTCAGCCGCTGAATCCTGCATGAATTCCAATGGATCGCTTGGCATAGAAACTCCGGATATATCGTTTTGCGTTTGTGAAGTATTTTCGTATAACGTTTCCGCGTTTACCACGAATATGTTACCGCTGATTATCATTGACATTATCAGAACGATGCTTATTATCTTTGCCGCTATCTTGATTTTGCCGTGTTCTCTGCGTCTTTTGTTTGCGTTCATTTATCTGTTCCTCCGTTTTTGTTTGTTTTTGTTTTTACCCTTTATCTGCTTTCTTAAAATTATCATAAATTTTCGCAATTATTTAACATTATTGTGTTTATTTTTTTGCTTTTTTAGGTTATAATAAGGAAAGATAATTCAATAGGGGTTAAGGCGTATATGCACATAACCAAATTCGGCGTTACCGAATTATTGTTACATGCATTACGCACAAACCGTTGAATGTTTTTCTAAATAATATATATCCGCGAGGCTTCAAATTCATGGTATATATTATTCGATAGGCGTGGGAGATAGCATATGAGGGTATGTTATCTCTCTCGCTTTTGTTTTTACCGTTCAGTGTTCCGTTTTTCTGGGAGTTTATTCAATATCAATAGTGTTATGGAACACCAAACTGTAACATTTTTTCTGTCTTTCCAAAAGTGTAGTCCGACTATATTTTCAATTTTTTATCTCATTTTTACGGTACATTATAGTATGTGTAATCTTTGTATGCGTGGTTGTCTATCTGCTTGTAAGCTTATATATTTTCGCAAATGAATTACGTATTACATACAAATAATCGCCCCTCAATTCTATATCGTCAATATAACCTTTAATATCGAATGTCCATAACATATTTTGAGCGTAATCACTACAAACAATTGTTGTCGTTTGATTTGAATAATAACATAATAGTATACAGTTTTCATATATTCTATTTAAATAAAAAAGAAGTTGTAATTTTAATGAACTGCCGTATGTTTTTTTTAAATCATTTTCCAGATTTATAACTTGAATAATAGGGAACTCGTTAACTTCCGGAAATATAACATATTTATATTCAGGTGAATATACAAAACTTGCTCTTGAAACGATAAAATTATATGATTTTTGAAATAGTAGATTGCCATCTTTATTAAGTCCGCTAAGAAACGTTACAGGATATTGCCTTTTATCCCAGTATCTTCCTACATTGGATATACACACATTTCCATCATTTCCTTTTATATAATCTATTTCATTTTCAAGATAACACTTTTCATCAAACGGGTCTATTTTAATTGAATTATAAAATGTTCCATTTTCATTTATAATTTTAAATTCTTCGATTTGCCCCATATCATAATTAATAGAGTGATCTACAACAGAAAATACAAGTTTTTCGCTTTCTAAATAATATATGTTTGATATTTTTTCGTTGTTCTCTGGATATTCCCATAGTAATTTCATATCAGCAGATAAACTTACTATTTTATTTCTGCATGTATGATAATATTTGGTCTTTTTAGCAGTTGTATCCTCTATTTCATAAATTAAATATATTTTTTCATTTTTTGAAATAAAAATTGAATGTAAATGAGAATCAGTATTATTATGATATTTATCATTGTCATAACGCCATATTTCTCTACCATCTATATTTGTTTTTAATAGAATATATTTTTTATCTATACATCTTACATGATATATTGAATTATTTATTACTATAGGGCTTCTGTATGAGTGATTAGGTTGTCTGGATATATTTCTAAAACTTGGCACACCTATTATAGGAAAAATTTTTACTGTTGAATTTATGCCCACGCAAACAAAACTATCTTCAGTATAAAAATACATGTTATTATTGGCATCTACGCTTATATCAGATTCGAATCTGGCTAATCTATATTTTTTTGGCGTTGTAGATGAAATTTGTTCTATTTCATATGACATAAATTTTCCTCCCGTTTTAATCAAATACGGACAATGGATTGCTATAATTCGTCCGTATTTGATTTTATTATATGCGATTAATTTGCACTTATAGGATTTTTAAACAAGTCATTTAATAATGACTTCACTTCATTTAATACATCACCGGTAAATTTAGCACCAATTGCAAGCTTATCAATTCCTGCATTCGTTAAATAATCAATGACATTCGTTAAAGAGAATGAATTACCCCCAAGTGTAAGCGACGCATCTGTAAGTATTGCCGGAGCTTGTAAAGCTAACGATATTGCCGATGTTGCAGTTGCAACTAATGCAACAGTTCCAGCTGTAAGCATTACTGATTGATAATAATCAAAAATTGGTTGCAATTGTTGTTCTGCTTTTACTCTTTTTCGCATTGAATCAAACGCTTGTTGAGTTGTAGGCTCAAATTCAGGTGCGTTAGCAAGTACTCTATATGCTGGTTTATTTTGTATTATAAGTTGATAGGTATATAAACCTCCTCCATAATATTCGAAAGTCATCTTTATAGAATAATTTTTTGCATCTAAAACCATTACCTCGAAATTCCCTAAAGTTGGTGTAGAATTATAATCTACTACCCCTTTAATTTCTTTACCTTCAACATAATTTTTAATTCCGTTATCAACACAATTTTTCAATTGTTTATAATACTTTGTTATTTGTGTGTATGCTTTCTTCTGACCATATTTATCATTATCTATCAATACATTTGTTATGCCATCACTTCCTACTATAAGGCTTTTAGATTTTAATTCATATATAAGAGCTCCCCCGCCGGGTATAACAGCCAACATATCAATTCTACCTATAGATGTTATATATTCAAGTTCAACTGCCCACGTCGGATTCACTTCTTTTGTATGGGCATATAAAAGTGCTTGAGCAATAATATGACAAGTATTATTCATATTTACAGGATTATAAGCGAAAATTTCATCAATAGCTTTAGATACTGCCAAATAATTTTTATTTCCACCTTCAGCAACTAAATTTTGCGCAACAATATTTAATAGCGGTGAAGATATAAGCCCCAGCGGATCAATCCATTTTAACGGATTATCAAGACAATACGTATATTGTGTCAACGACATCGGCACCATTAAACTACCCTTTATAAAGTCAACCGCCAAGAAACGTCTGTCAGCGGCATCGTACATCCTCGCTTTCGCGTAGTACACGCTCAATACAGCATCATATGGATGTCCCGTGTACTCCGTCACTAAGTCAAGCTCGCGCGTCCCGCATTTCAAGATCGCCTTCTTCTCAGGATTCCCCCACTCGTCGTACGAGATGTAGCTCGCTACCTTGTTCTTCACGTTGTCAGTCAGAAAATCGTCGCTCCCCTGTCTGTCGTGGTGGTAGTACAGCTTCACCTTGTTGTTCTGCACCAAACTCCCGTAATTCGTCGTCACCCCGCCTATCGTCACTGACAGCTTCTCTAACCCGTAGTCGTAACGGTATGTCAGATTGCCTCCGCTGCTCTCCGTCTCCATGATCACATTGCACAGCGGCGATGTGTAGTCCAACACAAAATCCTTGATCACAGTCATGTAGTCCGGCGTAGGCATATATATCCTCATATACAATATCTATATCGCTCTCTGTTGTCTGCTCTCCTCTGGCATATGAACCGAATATCCCTACTCGTTTTAATGATTTATTTCCGTCTGCCGCATTGTATATTATTTTTATTATATCACTGTTCAGCATTTGCTTTTGGCTCTGTAAGCTCATTTATTACCGCCTCTATTTCCTTTGTGTTTTTATCAGATATTAATTGGCTCATTACGCTGTATACCGCAAACGAACTTATACTGTCATAGTCGTGGCTGGCTATATTACGGGTCGTGTTTGTTTTTATCTTTTCAAAAGCAGGAATCTTTTTTAAGATTTTCTCATCCTATGCCTTTTTTAATTCGTTGATATTTGTCACTGTCTGCGTTGCGGACGATAACGCGATGTACTCATTTTCTAAATCTGTATGCGTTTTTATTTTGAATTTTTCTATGATTCTATTTATTTCCGAAATATAGCGTAATATCTTTTTTAGAATGATTATATTTCTATTGTTTTCTTTTTCCATTCCCTATTACCTTTCTTTTTCTCTGTATGTCAGCGAAACCTGAATCAAAATGATTTTTAACTTTATAAATTCTTATCTCCGGCAGTTCAGAATATTTTTTGATAATTACAGAGCAGAATTTGGCACGAAATCTTTATAATTTTCGGCGTTAATAATTACTGCTGGATATTCTGCGTCATACTCTTTTTTATACTCGTCTTTTAATTCCTGATAGCTCTTTGCGGTTTCATAAAACGGTATAAATTCTAACGACAAATAGCCGTCCTCATCTTCATGTTCTATAACCTGCATTTTATAATACTGATCCACTAAAATTTTTATAACATCTGTTTCGCTGTATTCTAAAAATCGTGATATGTCTTTTATACGTTCCTGAGTAAATTCGTCGAGTCCGCAAAATTTACAAGGTAATTTATTTTTATTTTCACTTTTCAATATAACTCCCGCCTTTTTTGAATTTTAGAAAATCGACAGCATAGTCGATTTTTCAAAATCATTAATTTATGATAAGTTCCTTTTGGATTTGCAGAATTGCGACGCGCATCGCAATTCTGCTCTTTGGATTATTATATCGCTTATAATCGTCATTCATTTTTTTCTCTCTTCATTTCGATAAGAATTCAACAAATTTTATCACATCAGCTTCAGTAAGCGTCCCGACTGGATGATTGACATCAACAGACGAAAACGGCAAAGTAACTGTATTGTTTGTGTCAATATAAGACTGTTTATCAAGCCCCACCTGCCGCCATTCGCTGATTTCAAAATACTTACTCCGAATAAGTTCACTTTTGTTTTGGTACTGGGTTGTTATACTAAACGCAATAATATCCCTTGAACTCTGCTCTAATATTAAAACAGGTCGCTTCTTGCCTCCGTTGCCCCATGAGGCATAGGCAATGTAAATATCGAAAATATCCATTATCCATGTACCGCCCAATCATATAGTTCCGGATAACGCTCTTTGTCAATATAAGCGTTACCGTTCTCATCGGCTTCAAGCCTTATATTGGGAATATTTTTTCGCTTGATTATATCAAGTGTTTTTTCTCCGTAAGTCTGAACTGGCGTAGGTTGAAACGGCAAGCGCCGTTCAGCGATAATCTGCCTGAAGAACATATCTATTGCTGTTGTTTGGTCTATTCCCATACGGTCTAAAATTTGATTGGCGAGAATTTTAACATTAGTATCAATTCTCACATTTATATTTGATTTAGTGTTCATATAAATTCACCTCTATGTCAGTATAGCACTTTTTAACGCAGATGTCAACATATTAGCGTTGTTATTTAATCTGCCAAAATCCGCACCACTGCGGATTTTGGCAGATTAAATATATAAAGCAAAATAAGCCCTGTTTTCGCATTTTTAGCAAAGGATATTTTCTCTCGTCAGAATAAATAAAAGCGAAATTTGAGCCTGTAGAAGCGTTTTAGAGGCATTATAAAGCAGCAGTAACACTTATCAAATTGCATAAAGCGCATCCAACTCGCGCAGAGCTGGGTCTTATAATTGTTCATCAAGAAATTTTCTAAATCCTCATTTCTGATTATACATTGAGATATGCAGAATTTCAATACGCCTCGAAATTCTGCACGTTGGATTATTATATCGCATAATCACTATAATTTATTTTTTACGAGTTTTAATTCATATCCGATAGCAGTTAAATATTTCAACAGAATTTTTAAACTCGGACTGATTTCCGGGTTAGTCTCAATACGGCTGATTGTCTGCTGTGTTAGTCCGGTCAATTCTTTTAATTTTTCTTGGCTTATATTATTACCCCGACGGGCTTCAGCCAATTCTTTTCTTAGTTTACATTCAGCCTCAAATTGGTCTATAGCTAATCTGACTTTCGGATCGTTATTATAATTCTCGTCAAGCTGTGCTTTTTCTTCGGTCAATACAATATCGGTTGCATCTATGAATGGCATATTCATTGCCTCGCTACGATTGAATACTTTTC
>WQYZ01000205.1 GCA_009780985.1 Oscillospiraceae bacterium
AATATTAAATTTTATTATACCTCAAAAGCCCCATAAAATCAAGACTTTTTCCTCTATATTGTCTAACAGCGAGGAGTTTTTCAAGACTACCTCGTTATGACCGCTTCGATAATCCTCCGTATAAAGGTCCTGAAACAGATTTTATTATAACATAATTTAGTACGTTTGTCAAGAAAAATTTTTTGTATACACATAAATCTAATTTAAAAATTAGAGAAAGACGATAAAAAAGCGGAGAGATTACGAAATGTCGAAAAGATTACGTTTAAGAATACCAGAAATAGGGGATCTGCTGTCGGTCTTTGATTTGAACTCTTTGGCGAGGTTAAGGGCGATTTTGCGCATGATATTGAGTGTTTTTTGGACATTCATATCCCAAACGCGGGTTTTGTCCTCGGCAAAATGAACGTCTAAGAGCCAATACGCCCTTTTTTATCACCTTTTCGGTTACTATAAGCGCACGGTCGTCTTTTTTATCCAGCACATACCAATCGTATTTGCCGAACCGGATTTTTCCGCCGGACGATATCGGAATCGGTTTCACTGGGTAACCGCAATCGGAGCACATCTCCCTGTGGTGAGGGTCTTCTTGATTAAAATTCGGGCATTTTAGCGGGATATTGGATTGTTTTGTCATTGTATGATTTTCCTTTCATTTTCAAAATCAGATTTATTTTCTTTGATTACATTATATCAAAAGTAATCTGACAACAGCGTGTCATATTTTGAAAATATATTTTAATATTGCCTATTTTCGGTTTTTGACTATAAAAATAAACGCAAGATTTTACGCCTTCTGTTTTCCAAATCGTCGCATAAATAAATAAAATCGAATTTATTTAAAAATGTATATACTTTTTTTCTCTGCAAAAAAATTTTTATTTTTTTATTTTACCCCTTGACAAATCTAAAAATAAGTGTTATACTATTACATATACAGTAGATACAGGATAATCAGGATAAACACTGGGGGTGATTTCTTTATTGAGGGTGATAATTAAAAATGCGTCTGATATGCCTATTTACGAGCAAATAAAAGAGCAACTCAAGGAAGCGATTATGAGCGACGAAATAAAGGAGGGTGATATGCTCCCGTCTATCCGTCAGCTCGCGGCGGATTTGAAAGTCAGCGTCATAACTACGACAAGGGCGTATTCCGAATTGGAACAGGAGGGTTATATCATCAACGTTCAGGGCAAAGGCTGTTATGTTGCGCCGAAAGACAGCGATTTGATACGGGAACAGCTTCTCCGTAAAATTGAAAACGGCTTCGGCTCCGTAATAAATGCCGCCCAGACAGCAAAATTATCCCGCGAGGAATTAATAAAGATATTTGAATTTATATTGGAGGGGAATGAATATGAATAATGCTGATAACAGCAAAGCTTTGGAAGTTCAGGGACTATGCAAAACATACGGCGACTTTAAATTAAATTCCGTTTCGTTTATGCTGCCTGCCGGATATATAATGGGATTTGTCGGACAGAACGGGGCGGGCAAAACAACCACCATCCGGTGCATACTCAACATGGCGACGCGGGAAAGCGGGGAAATAAAAATCTTCGGACTTGACAATATCCGCGACGAACTGGCGGTCAAACAGGAGCTTGCCGCGGTGTTTGACGAAATCTTCTTTGTCGATACCTGGCATGTGCGGGAAGTTGAAAAAGCCATCAAAGGGTTTTACAGCGGGTGGGACGGTAAGTTATACAACGAATATCTTAAAAAGTTCGAACTGACGCCCGAGAAGAAAGTGAAAGATTTATCGCGCGGTATGAAGATGAAACTTATGCTTGCGGTCGCTATGTCGCACAGCGCGAAACTTTTGATTCTTGACGAGCCTACAAGTGGTCTCGACCCCGTGGCGCGCGACGAACTGCTTGATATTCTGAGAGACTATATATCGGACGGCGAAAAGAGCGTGTTCTTTTCTACGCATATAACGTCTGATTTGGAGAGAATCGCCGACTATATCACTCTGATAGAACACGGCAAACTTTTTTACACCGGCACAAAAGACGGTTTATTGGAACATTTCCGCATTATAAAAGGCGGCGGGGCAGATTTGACCGACGACCTGAAACGCAAAATCATAGGGCTGTCAGTCACCGCAGCAGGTTTCAACGGAATGCTGCCGGCGTCGGAGACTAAAGGTCTGCCCGACAGCATTGTGACGGAATTTCCGCAAATTGATGAAATTTTAGTGCATATAAGCAAAGGAGGCGCATATTATGAATAGGATATTAAATGCGGCAAAACTTGATTTTTACGCGGGCAAATCGATGTTGGCAATGGTCGCAGCCTTAACAGTAATCGCGGTCATAATCGGTCTGGTGGCTCATGGACCCGCTTACGCAATGATATTTATGATGATATTCGGCGTGACCTTGGCCGGGTCGATTTTCAACGTCAACGAAAAAAGCCGCAGCGACAGGCTCTACGGCGTTCTGCCTCTAAAAAAAACCGAGATGATAGCGGGGCGGTATCTGTACGCGCTGATTATCGGCGCGGTATACATTGTCGCCGCCAGTATTCTGGGAGCCGTGATGTGGAAGGTTATGGGCTCGAATGCGGATTTGAATCTGCTCGGATATTGGGCTGCGGCCGGGGTAGGTTTTACTTATTATTGTTTCGCCGTGGGAGTTGCCTATCCTCTCTACTTCAAGTTTACTTTCGCGAAAGCCTACGTCTTTACGATGATACCGATGTATCTGATCGCAGTGCTGTTTCTGATTCTGACGAAAAAGGGGAATTTAGCCAGCACGCTCGCTCAAATCGTCAAGTTTTTCACAGCGCATATATATTTGGCTCCGATTTTCGGCATATTGGGCGGACTGATACTGATAACGGTCTCCGCGTTAATAGCAAATCTGATATATACAAGAAAAGAAATCTGAATTTGAAGGAACGGGAGGCTGTGTTATGCTTAAGATCGTGATAATCGTTGGCGTAACGGTTATTATAGCGGTTATCGTAACGATAATCCGCAACATGAAAAATAAATGAACTTGATAGAAAAATCTAAAAAATCAAAGATTTTTGATTTTTCAACAAGTTCATTAAAATGATATGCACCAGCGTAAAGGCGCAAAAAAATCTGTCATAATATAAATTTATAAGGAGGAAATACCATGCCTGCATATGTAATTATTATCGCTGTAGTTGTAATTGTTATTATTGTAAATGTGATTAGAATCTCAATTAAATCATCCGACCATCATTTTGAATGTCCGAATTGCGGAGAACACTTTCAGGCAGACTTTTTCAAAAGTTTTTTCACGGCTCACAGTCTCGGCGGTCAATACAGTATGAAATGTCCGAAATGCGGAAAGACTAATATGATGGCGTCGATAAGCGGAAAAAAATAGAGTTGCTTTTAACTCTATTAAGATATATAAAATGTGTATTGCAAAAATATATTGCGATACACATTTTATTTTAAGCATTGATTTAATCTTAAATATTTCGCATTTATATTATAATTATGTGTTTCGTTCGTATATTGCCGATTTGAAGCGGATATACACAAATATTCTTAACCCGGATAGTCTTGCGAAATTTTCTTTAATTTCGTCTTTCATAACAATAAACTTCTTTTTTATGATTTCATAAAATGGTCGTATAATTCTTCAAAAGTGTCATATTTTCTGACCTTTACTCCGATTTTATTGTACTCGCCCAAGTATTCATCCATCGCGTGTAAAAATGCCTCTTTGAATAACTGTAAATTGTCCGCATTAAAATACTGCATGAGGTTAAATTTTTTTACGCCAATCATCTCCGTCATTTCGTCAAGATAATTTTGCGCACCCATAGCGGCATGGTAAGCAAACGATTTATCGCCTAAATCACAGCTTAGTATAACTTTATTGCGGCAGTTAGACCATAGTTCTTCGTATGTACCCAAAGCATTATCGGGTGTAGGCGTTGCTTTCTCCACAAATTTTTCACGCATTTCATCATATAACTTAATAACGCTTTTTAATAATTCATATGATGTATTCCGCATTTCGTCGATTGTTTTTGCTTCGATTACAGCCATATACATTTCGTCAAAGTTATCAGGCAGATACTTATACGAAAGTATCTGTTCGCGGTATCTTTTTATTCCCCGCTTAATATATGTGTTGTTCATTCTTACAAGCGCGTTTATCAGATAATACACAACTCCGCATGAAGCAAATCTTACCGTCCCTAAATCGTCAGAAATCATTGTTTCGGCATAATGTTGTTTTGCCGTGTCAATATATTTTTTTGCTTGTGCTAAACATTCTTTCCCTATAGGTTTGGCAAGCAGGTCAAGAGCTTTTTGCTTATATGCGTTAAATCTGTCCATATATTCCGGTTTTGAACAGTACACGATTTTGAGGTCTGTCAAACATGAAATCATTTCGCTGTTAAGATTCGATTGGTCTTCTATTCTGCCTTCCCACGATGTACAGTAAATATCATAACCGACATCGTCAAATATAAAAAATCAGAAATTTTCCATGCGTTTTCTGTATTATTTATAATGATTAAATCAAGGTCGCTTTTTTCATGGTAATCATCAGTGCTGAAAGACCCTGACAGTCCGATTATAGCTATATCATCAAGGAAATCCCTTTTGACCCGTTCAATAATCATATTAAGTATTTTTTCGTTTTTACTCAGTAATTTTTCTTTTAAGCTCTCATTCATCTTTTAATCTCCAAAAATATAAATACTATTTGTTATACGCCCGTTATCATAACCGCGCAAAACATTTATAATCCAATATAATGATTATACCACTAATTTATCCCTTTATTCTCAATCCTCGTTTTTCAATAATTATTTATTCTTTTTTCAAATCATAGCCCGAACGTCTGCGTTCGGTATTTTCCGCGTCTGTGTCAGCGTAATATTCAAGAGTAATTCAATCGCCCATCGTTTGTACAAATTTGTCAACAGCCTGCTGTATAACAGCTTCTTTAGAGTTGTATGACGAAACAAACGGCTTTACTAATTGCATATAATATGAATTTTATGTTATATTATTTTACCATACTTTTTAACCTAAAACAAATAAAATTTGTTAATTTTCACTGGACTTAAAAATAATAAAAAAAATATGAAAAAATACGCATCAAGGCGTATTTTTTAGGTTTTGTCATTATACATCTAGTCCAATATCCGCCAATAGTCACCGGGAGATCTTGCCGTCGTTGCCAGTTCAAAACGAGCTTACAGATTTTTTATTTCGGTAATTATTGTTTGCTATCATTGCCATATATAATAACATTCTATCTTGTGTATGCGTTTTATGTTGATTTTGTGCGAATAATATTCGTTTTATTCACTTTTTCACATCATAGGATCGGCAGTATAATGTCAAAATATGGGTTTTATATTAATTCTTTTACATTTTTGATATAAATTTTTAGAATATAATAAGAAAAAACATAAAAAGAGAGTAGAAATAAGACTGGTATGTGATTGAGGAAGTATATAATAATAAACAGCAAAATAAAAAGAGTGGATAAATGGATAATAATACTTCATATCTTACCTGCGTGTATATAATATATAAACGTAAGTGAAAAAGGAAAGGAAGGTAAAAAGATACATATGAACAAGATACGATATATAAAAGGATATAAAGTAACAGGGCGTAAGATAATTGCGTTGGTGCTGGCGATGATGATAGCGGGAAGTGTGCTGCTTCTACCGTCGTCACCGACAAAAACAACGAGAGCAGAGAATATAGATACAACAGAGGAGAGTACGACTGCGGCAGAGGAAGTGAGCGAGCCGACGACAGCGTCTGATACAGAAGAGTCTACGACGGCAGAGACGACGGAGCCTACCATGGAAGCCACGACTGCGCTTGACGGGGAGACTCCCACGATGACGGAGCCTGATACAGATGAGCCCACGACGGTAGAGGATCTTGGTATGGAAGAGCCTACCACGATGTCAGAACCGACGACGGCTGCTCCTACTACAACTGTCGGTATTGAGCCTGCTGACGCGCCTCTCGGCTTGGGCGCAGTGCTGCCGCCGTCCGACGGCACCAGCTCAAACCTGAATGAATTTGTCACATCGCTTGTTATTACAGACGCCGCAGGCAATATTCTGCCATTGGACGAAACCTCTACATTCAAAGTTGGAAATTATTACAAATTTTCCCTGACATTTGAAGAACAGACATTGGACCAGTTCGGCGTAGGTTTAGATAACGACAGCGGCGAATACGTCATGACGTACACGATTCCGGACCAGCTCTACATACCGGCGGAATCATACGGAAACCCTGTGTATGCGCTACTTCCGGACGGTTCCCGCGCGCAATTTGCCAATGGCGGCGGAGATGTGATACTCGGCACCTACGACATTGTAAAAGACGATACTACAGACAGTTGGATTGCCGTATTCCATTTTACCGAAAACATAGAGGATATAAATACCGACCCTAACGGAACGCCTGATTGGGTTCAATTGAATGTGGGCGGTATTGACCCTATCACGGGTGAGACGATTACGGCGGATCAGCCGATTTACTTCTTCACAAACCCGACGTCGGCGAATATGATAATGGATTTTGATGCGCAGTTCACCCAGAGCGGAAGCGGTAACGAAATTGATTTCGGCGGTGCCTACTCGCAGGGTACATGGTCTATCCAACCGGCTGCAACCCCTTCACTGAATATTAGCAAGAGTGCCGACGGTCAAGATCTCAGTGCCTATACGTCTCAATTCACAATCACCGTGACGGCTAAGGACGGCGATGTAGGCAACCTGATGCTCAGGGACTGGTGCAAAAGTGCTACGAACATTGACCCGGAAACAGATATGACTATCGTAAGTGTGACTTTTAAAGGTGTCTCTGCTGTCCCGGACGCGACTATGACTGAAGATGTTGATTACAAAATCACATATGAAACCGCTGGTGATGGAAAGATCTATTTCATTCTGACTTTCCGTGACGATCTCGTCCTTCCCCAAGACCGTTCAATCGTCATTGTTACGGAATACAACATAAAGCCGCAAATTCAATATGCCATAGACAACAATATGGTATATGACGGCACGCAGGTGGATACATTGCTCAATTTCAATCTTTGGATACAAAACAACGTGCAGGCTTTCGGCAGCGGCACCGGTCACAACGGTCAACCCATACAAACAGATGAAATTTATGCCTCGAGCAACTACACCAGGAACTTCATGGATAAAGGCGCTGGAAGCGATCTGTATGGCAATGCATCATGGACTTATTGGTATGTAGGGGACGGTAGCACATCGGTTAACGGAGTTAAAGTCACCGACTTCTTGCCAGATGGATTAGTTTTTACCGATACGACGACCATCTACGCGAACTTGAAAAATAAAGATTCGGTTATAGTCGCCACCATACCGGTGCAGCTGACAGAAGGTTCAACCAGTTTCAGTTTTACCGTTCCAGGAGAAAGCGACCCAATACCAGGTGGAAGCGGCACTTACGGTAAGATATATTTCGTTACTCTCAGTGACCCCTATAATACGAATATCTCGGGTGTGTGGAAATCTGACGGTTGGTATCACAACCGACTCACACTTGAAGGCGGCGGACTTGACGGGTCAAAAGACGTCGGAGTTTATATCAACAGACCTCGTCCTGCTAACACAGACATGACCAAGACCGGAAAATTTGTTTACGACGCGGACGGCACACCCTACGCCGAGTGGACCATCCAGTACACCATTTCCGGCGCGCTGTATAATTATCCGGTGTTTATAACCGACAAAGCGGATATGAACTGGTTTACAAACGGCGGGCAAACCCCCTTGATTAACTTTGTTCCGGACAAAAACAACACTACGGTCACCTATACCACGGTTGACGACGACAATAATCCAGTCAGCGGGACATTGGACTGGGGTGCGGATTGGGGTGAGGGTTACGTAATCCAGCATGCCCGACCCAATGACGGCTATAACGGTCCCAGTGACTGGCTGTTCTCATTCAATACGAACTGGAATACCGTCAATATAAACGGCGTAGATACTTCGACCCAGGATATCCTGTATCCCATGACGAATGTGCAATGGATATATACGAATCCGGCTAACACGGATTGGGTCAGCCTATCGCCTTTTAAGCATGATACTGTGCTTACGATAACTTACAGGATGCCTCTTGCCACCACTTACTTATTGGGCGAAGGCGACGTAGTTACTGACACGTCCGTGCTGGATGTGCTGAATGAAAATGATGTGACCTTTTCTAAATATAAC
>WQYZ01000206.1 GCA_009780985.1 Oscillospiraceae bacterium
GGGGTTACCGGTTGAGAGCAGTCCAGACGTAACGGGGGACGGCAAGGTAACGATAGCGGATCTGAACGCGGTGCTGAACAATTTCAACAGGGTGAATGTCGACGTCGATTTTTCTAAGTAACAGTATCGTTCCAGTATTCAATCAATAGGTTCAAGACATGCTGATTGCGGAGTTACTCTATACATAAGAGTGCTCCACGTCATACATCCGACAATTCCGTCTGGCGTCAGTCCGTTGCTTCTCTGAAAGGCGATGACGGCGTTTGTCGTTGCGTTGCCGAATACTCCGTCTAATCCGCCTGTCCCATAACCTAATCTGCTGAGAGAATCCTGCGACACTAATACATATGCCCCAATACTGCCGAATCTGACGACGGGATACCCTCCCGACGCGCAGGCTGGCGTTCCGCGTCTTCTGTCAAAATGCACCCAGGTCGGGCTTAATGAAACAGGCTCGACATAAGTCCATACCCCAGAATTATAAGCTAAACTTCTCATTTCGGCTCTTTGCGCATTATTTAGGTTATGCCCTACGTCAAAAGCCACGCCGGCGTAATGCTGAGACTGTTGACCATGCCCGCCTTCATATGGTCTCTTGAAAGCAAAACCAACGCGTATCGGTCTTCCATACATAAATCTGAAACTGTTCCAGGATTGCATCGCCCTTTTTTCAGTCCATAAAAGATCGCTTCTGCTGGAACCTCTGAATTCCGAGACTTTCAGGGTATTTCCCGTATTATAGGGCATTGCTTCATCTTCTCTTCTGAAATATGTTTCCATTCTATTTTCATCATTGTTAAAAATTTTTATTGTAGCCATAAATTTCTCCTAATATTTACTCTAATATAGTGTGGTATTTTCATGGCGCAAGGACTGCGCCCAGTACAAATATTCCTTCGTTATCTCTGTATATATTGTTAAACTGCGACACAGGGAGCGGGTTTGTGCCATATCCTGCTTCTATTGTATATCCTGGTCTGTCATATGTCTGGATAAACCAGTCTTTGTAACCGGCGAAACTCGATGCGTACGGCGTATGCTCCAAAGAATATCCGCTCGCCTGTGAAAACCGGGTTCCGATATAATATGCTCTGCTTGGATTATAGTCTAAGTATTGCCAGAATATTACCATTCCCTGCGTATGATAAGAGAGTGTCAGGCGGAAATCGTGCGCCAGCGTAAATTTATAGACGGCATACGATTCAGGCGCGGTCAGCGGCGCAGGTCCGACATAATCTCGCGGCGCGGGGCTGACAAATCCCTGCGCGAATTTTATATCGCGCGCGAGTTCCCAGTTGGCGGGAAACTGCAGGTTGAGATCTATGCCGCGTATATTGGCTTTCCATCCCTGAGGAAATTCTATAAACGGATAATTTCCCGCTATTTCTTTCGCTCTGCCGTATGCTTCAGAATCTTTTTTTATCGCGCCCGTCACCAAATCAACCCCGTCGGGATTTAATTTAGACATTTTATTTAATACAAAATATATCGAATTTATGCGGGTTTTATGGCTCAATGAAGTTAAATTTTATCACTACTGGTCTGTCTTGATACACCTCAATTCTGTTAATTAATGTGATTAAGGTTAGCCTATCAATATTTTCAAACTGTAAAAAATCTTCCGAACATTTTTCTATTTCGGCTGTATTGCTTTTATTTTCATGTGTTTGATTTATTTCACTGTCTATCTGATTAATCCGTTCCATTAGTCCGTCTCTCTGACTATTACATTCTTTTGATAAGTCAATAAAATCTCGCTCTGAAATTATATTTTTAATTTTGTCCTTGTACAAATTCATTATCATTGTTTTTATTTCTTCAAGCTGTTTATTTTTCTCGGTTTTTTCCTTATTTAAATTATTTACATATTCTGCATACTGGTCTTTAGTATCTGAATTTTTAAGTAATAGCTTCTTATCAACGTGTTTTAGGGCTATTTCTCTTATTTTTTCTATTGCCATATTTTGCAGATAATCCTCTTTTATGCTTTTGGGAGTACACATATTTTTTCCGTATCTTTTGCGTGCGGAGCATATAAGATATATATTTTTGAATTTTTTGTTTTCTGTCGTATATGTCATTGGCTTTTTACAATCTCCGCAAAAGACTAACCCTGATAATAAATGTAATCTTTTAACTGCTCTTTCAGTTTTTATATAATTTCTTTTTGATAATAAATTTTGTACGGTATTAAAATCTTGTTCTGATATTATTGCCTCGTGAGTATCTGGAATAGTTATCCAGTTTTCTCTTGCTATAATGTTTTGTTTCTTTACTTTATAATTTACCTTTTTAGAACGATTTTGTGTCAGATTTCCCATATATGTTGGATTTGTCAGTATTCTTTTTATCATTGGAAGATTCCAATGTCCCGTATATGCTCCGCATTGTGTATTCTTTAAATTTTTTAATGCCGACGGAGTTGGGATTTTTTCAAGTGATAATTGTTTTACAATTCCTATCATTGACATATTGTCTATGAACATTTTAAATATCCGTCGCACTACGCAAGCTGTTTCTTCTTCGATTATTAATTTATTTTTATTTGTTTTATCTTTTTTATAACCATATGGGGCAATAGAGCCAACAAACTCACCTTTTAGTTTTTGTGTATTTTTTGCAGTCCGTACTTTTTTTGATATATCTTTCGCATACATATCGTTTATAACAGCTTTAAACGGGGTCATATCATTACTGTTTTCAATGTAGCTGTCTATTCCGTCATTTACCGCTATATACCGCACATTCTTTGATGGAAAATATTTTTCTATATAATGACCTGTCATTATATAATCACGTCCTAATCTTGATAAATCTTTTGTTATTACTGTGTTTATTTTTCCTTTTTCTATATCCGCTATCATTCGCTGAAATGCCGGTCTGTCAAAATTAGTCCCGCTGTAGCCGTCGTCAATATAGTAATCAATTATATTAAATTCATTCTCTATTACATATGTTGTCAAAAAGTCTTTTTGATTTACTATACTTTGTGATACTTCCTTGTTTTCTTCGACCTCTCTTGATAAACGCAAATATATGCCAACATTATAAATTTTGCCGATATTGCTGCTATAACTATTTTCCAGAGTTTTCATCAATCATTACTCCTTACAAACACATATATTTGAAAATAATTACTTGCCTTTTTTAATATTTTGTATTGTCCTTATTATATACGCATTAAAAAGTTTTTGCATTACTTCCTGTAAAGATTCTACATTTTTATTTTCACTCTCTGTATTATTTTCGTACTGGATAATAACTTTTACATCTTTTTGTGTATCTTGTTTTGGCATAATTATATCCACCACCAAAAATATATATTTTATAATTATCTTATGTTTATATATTTTTTTGTGTCAATATAACAGTATTTTTAAGCGAAAAAAAGAAAGTATGAAATAAATGTCACTATTATTTTTATTTTAATTTATTTTGTCGAGTTTGATTATGGTCCACTTCCAATGTTAATTTTTTCACTTTCTACCCCCTAATCCTTTTTTAGAGGTATATATCATTCTTTTGTGAACTTTGTTCATAAAATTTTTTACTCATACAATTACCGTGTAATTTATAATCGTTTTTTCTTGTACATAATTTAAATGTTTAAACATACCAAATTAAGAGTTTATAAAATATTTTCAACATTTTTTAAAAACCTATTGATAAATGAAATTTCCCGTTGTATAATGTAAATCAATACACAATGTTTGATTAATTGAAAATTGCTGATGACGAGGCTAAATATCTCCTTAAGGGATTTGGATATGAGTATTTACATTTTATACGGAAAGGAATAATGACATGAATAAGAACGAAATAATACGATTCGGCAGATATGACTGGCAGGTGCTTGACGCGCAAAACGATAGGGCATTAATTATTACGCAGTATATTGTCGAGATGCGCCCATATGATTTGGATTTTACATACAATTCAGGCGTTCCGGGCGAGACGTGGGAAACCTGCACTTTGCGCGAATACTTAAACGGGGAGTTTCTGGAAAAATTCAAACCGGAGGAACGGGAGCGGATTATCAGGACGGAGACACGAAACCCGAATAATCCGTGGTATGGAACGGCGGGCGGCGGAGATACTTATGATAGCATATTTTTGTTAAGCCTTGAGGAAGCCGGTATATATTTCGACTGCGGCGGCACTTATCTGCTCGAACGAAAAGAGTACGATTTTGATGTCGATAAATATATAGCCGTGGAGAGCGGCAGCGGAAACGGCGGTTTCTTTTCCAACGCGCACGACGGTGACAGGCAAGCGAATTACCGCGGTGTACCCGCTTGTTGGTGGCTGCGTTCGCCCGGAAGTCACCCCGGTTCTGCCGCGTTCGTCTTTGATAACGGCGGAATCGGTGTAGTCGGGCTTGATTTGACTGCTATACTTGATATAGGAGGCGTCGGCATTCGACCTGCGTTATGGCTCTGTCTATAATTAAAAACTATGGTTATAACGCAGGAAAACCTGCGATGTAATAAATTTATATAAACAAACTTCATTTATTTCAGAAAGGATTGATTATTAAACATGATATATACGATTATAATTATCAGAAAAACAACAAAAACAAACAGGAGGGTGACTATATAAAACGAAAATGATTCGTTATATGCCCTCCTAAAAAACGGGGGAGAAATTTTAATGCATAACAATGTAGCACTGGAAATATGGGAATATACCCGGCAAATCGTAAAAAACACGATTGGTACACAAGCGGAAGTAAAAGGGTTTGAATGGTCGGACGGCGGCGGATTATTTAATAAAGTATTTAAAGTTAATACAACTGACGGCAATTTTATTTTAAAAATCGAGTGCGATAAGATATTTTTTGCAACCCGTAAAGACCAGATTGAAAATGAAGTGCTTGGAAACGAAATGTTCCAAAAAGCAGGGATTCCGTGCGCAAATATACTTGCGTATGATTTTACAAAAAATAATAATATGAAAGCAAGGTATATTTTTACTGAGTGTTTGAGTCCTGACTGGCTGAATTTAGACGATTTTGATGAAACGACGAGAGCGGAAATAAAGCGTCAGGTTCAAATAGTAATCGAAAAAGAACAGCATATAACAAACAGTCATTTTGGCAGTCTGTCGCCGTCCGGCACGCTCGGTTGGCATGAAACATATGACGGATATTATCATTCGACGTTGAATCTGTTAATTAAAGACGGCGATGATTACGGAGTATTCACAGACGAGGAACGTGAGACAGTGAAAATGGCAGCTGAAACGCCGCTTGTATATTCAAAAAAATATAACCCGACGTTTGTCCACGGCGATTTGGCTTACCATAACCTGATATGGGGAAATATAAACGGCGGTGAAAATAAACTTTACGTGATTGATTTCGGCAACGCATACTTCGGGCTTCCGTATATGACGGAAATATACGGAATACGCAGGGAAGGCGTTGATATAATTGACGTTCTGGGATTGGAAAGGAACTTATACGAAAATAATCTAATAAGCGATTTTGAGAGAATGTTCTGGAGAGAAACAGAAAGACTCACAGAGGATTATACTTATTGCCGTGAATGGATGATTTCAAGTGTCGAAGCGGCAAAAAAAGATAAATCACGTACACATATAACAGACTTTGTTGAAAAATGCCGTAAAATTTTACAAAAATAAATTTTAAACGCACAGACAGAGCTTACACTCATCCGTGCGTTTTTTTCATGCTGTTTATTAGTTTTTTATCTTTTCCAGATAAGCGACGGGTCTATGTGAGAAATATCGTGAGAACAGGTTCTTGCCATCGCGCCCGCAAGCTGCGCGGTTATCTCCCGCACTTTTTTTGCGATTCCCTCTGCGCCGCTTTCAGACAACGGACCCATCATGACGCGCCCCGCCGATACCGCCGTTGCGCCGAGCGCAAGCGCTTTGAAAACGTCTATTCCGCTTTCCACCCCGCAGTCAACAAAAACCGGCATCTTTCCGTCAATGACTTTTACGATTTTAGGCAGAACCATAAGCGGCGGAGCGGCGAAATCCAATATGCCGTGATGGTGCGAAACCACTATTCCCCTGACGCCCGCTTCAATACATTTGTGCGCGTCCTGTTCGCTCAGCACGCCTTTTATAATAAACGGCAGTTTTGTCGCTTTCACAAACTGCGAAACTTCATTCACAGATTTTCCGCTCATCTGAAATCCCAACACAACGTCGTGTTCCCCACTACCGTTGAACGAATGGTCGACGTCCACGCCTACGGCGATACAGCCGCATTTTTCGGCATGCGCTATCTTGCGCAGTATTTCATTGTTGTCCGCGTACGGCTTGATGATTTTTATTGTCTTTGCACCTGTCGCCGTGATTCGTTCAAGCTCATCGTAATCGCCCATGCCCGCCCACATGACTGCGTTTACCGATTTTGCTCCTCTCGCCATTTCCACCATGCCGTCGTCGTGACAGTTGTTCAGATGCGATAACGCCGCCATCATAACCGGCGTGCTGAAAGTCTCGCCGTAGAGCGAAAAAGTTGTATCGGGAACGACCCCGTCAATATGCCGCATTTCAATCAGTAGCGAATCAAAATATTCGCGCGTAATCCGGTTCGCATCGCCCGGTCTTATTTGCTGTTCCATAAAATTATTCTCCCTTAATCCTTTAATCATTATATATTTATGTAAATCTTTTCTTAATTTCATTATATCACAGCTTGAAATATTTTTCAAGATTATTTTTAAGTTTTCACTAATTTTAACTCGACAATCCTTGACTTTTTTTCGTTGATATTGTATAATATTGCCAGAATAATAAATTAGGAGTTATGTAAATATGGAGACCAAAGAACAGCCGGCAAACGAGCCTAACGGCGATTTGGTTGAAGCGTTTAAAACAATGATTAAGAACGCAGACGCCTTTTCCCAATTTTTGGATATGATACCCTATGGTATTGAGATTTTCGCTCCGGACGGGACATTAGTCTTCGCCAACCGCGCAGAGTGCGAGGAAATGAACGTCGCAGACCCAGGCGAAGCTATCGGTCATTACAATATACTGCGCGATCCGGTTGTGCTCGACGTGCTCGGTCAGCGGGAAAATATTGAGCGCGCTTTTAAAGAGGGAACAGTTTCTACGTCCGACATTATCAGAATACCGTATGAAGATTTAACGGCGCGTTATTCGCGAAAAGACGAAGACTTCAGAAACGTAAAATTTCAGACCGTAACTATTTTTCCGTTAAAAGACGAGGCTCAGGGGATTACATACACGGCTATGATATTTTTCACTGTTAACACTTACAAAGGCAAAACAGAGATTACAAAAGCGCAGGAATATATGAATAAAAACTGGCTCGAAGAATACGATGCGGACAGGATAGCTCAAGAGGTAAATTTGAGCCCGTATCATTTTTCGCGCCTTTTCAAACAGCATACAAATGAAACGCCATTTGATTATTACAAACGTATTAAGATAAAAAAACTGAAAGAAAAACTGTGCGACTTAAACCTGAGCATAGCGGAAGCTTTCGCCGCTTGCGGCATTAATTATAAAGGGAGATATGTTCAATTTTTCAAGGAAACAGTCGGAATGTCGCCTTCTAAATACCGGGAGGAAATATTCAGAACTAAATAATTAAATACGTTTAAAATATAAAAAATACGGTAATCTCTCTGAGTCTGAAAAGATTTCGGGGGATTTTTTTCTGCCGTATTGAAAAACAGCAATATTGTTATTATTTTAAGCAATATTGTAGGTATACAAATCGAAAAAAATATAGTAAACTTAATACAATATTAAAATTTATGACGTGCGGCAAACTTAATAAATCTATTATAAATAAAATAAAATAAATTAAGAAAATAAGGAGAAATTTATGAAAACTACAAATGCATACAGAAAAATAATATCAGTTGCACTCTCGTTAATTCTTGCATTGGCGATGCTATTGTCAATGCCCGGGTGCAGTCAGCTTTCAGCTTTGCAAGGTCTTGCGAACGCCGCGGGCGATTTGCAGAAGTACCAAGATGCCGTAGCCAAGCTCACGGACTATAAAATCACAATTGATTCTACTGACGAGAGCGGCAACAAAACAACTATGACAGAAATGCGCTGCGATAAAGGTTACAAATTAAGACCGCGGAACAGCATAACTAAC
>WQYZ01000207.1 GCA_009780985.1 Oscillospiraceae bacterium
TGTTATTATTGAGCGGGACTGTCGTTATAAACTACTTTATGCTTAGATATGTGAGAGATTACGAGCATAAAATACGGGACAAAAAAACTGCGATTGACAGAAAAATCTCGTATCTGGAAACTCTTTCAACACAGTTCAGCCACGGCAAAGACATAAGATTGTACGATATGAGCGGATGGTTCCGCAAAATGTTTGAATTGTTCATGGGCGAATGGCACGGGATAAAAAAAGGCGTTGAGTACAGGTCTTTCGGCGCGTCGTTTATAAATTTTCTGATAGTTTTGCTGCGCGACGGCGGAGCGTATATATATCTGATATACAAAGCGGCGTCCGGTGAAATAACCGCGGGGGAATTTGTTTTGTATTTCGCCGCAATCGGACAGTTTGCAGGGTGGTTTTCGGGGCTTATAGAAACATGGCTGAATATCCACACTGCGAGCCTGCAATTCTGCGATATACGCGGATTTTTCGGAATTGGAAATAAAACCAACAGAGGAAAAGGCATAGACTTGCCGAAAGGCTCCGATGGACTGAGCATAGAATTAAAAAACGTGAGTTATAAATACCCCGGAACGGAAAATCCCACTGTCAAAAACATAAATCTAAAAATAGAAGCAGGCGAAAAAATCGCGTTTGTCGGACTGAACGGCGCGGGAAAAACCACGCTCGTGAAATTAATCTGCGGAATGTACAACCCGACAGAGGGCGAAATTTTTCTGAACGGGCATAAAGTGAACGAATATAACATAGACGATTATTATACTTTGTTTTCGGCGGTATTTCAGCATTTCAGATTTCTGCCTGTTTCGATTTCACAGAATATCTCGATTGTCCCCCAAAATCATGCGGACATAAGCAAACTTGAAAAATGTGTAGAACTTGCGGGACTAAGGGAAAAAATAAGTAAATTGGAAAACGGCATTGATACGCCGCTAATCAAAGAGATAAATCCCGGCGGAACTGAGCTTTCCGGCGGCGAGCAACAGAAGTTGATGCTTGCCAGAGCGATTTATAAAGATGCTCCGGTTCTGATACTCGACGAACCGACAGCCGCACTCGACCCTATCGCCGAAAGCGAAATGTACATGAAATACAATGAAATTGCGAAAAACAAAACGTCGGTATTTATTTCTCACAGATTAGCGAGTACGCGGTTCTGCGACAGAATTATATTAATATCGGACGGTGAAATTGCCGAAACCGGCACGCATGACGAACTTATGAAAAAGGGCGGAGAGTATGCGGGGCTGTTTGAAATTCAAAGCCATTATTATAAAGACAATAAAACCGACGGGGAGGTGAAAATATCATGAGCGGAAATAAAGACAGGCGAACTCTTAAAGAAGAAATTGCGCTTGTTATACAGGGATATAAAATTTTGTTTAAAATAGAAAAAAGATTTGTCTGGATTCCTGTAGTCAAAGCGTTTCTCAGCGCGTTTATGCCGTTTGTGAATTTGTTTATGTCCGCAAAAATCCTTACGGAATTAACCGGCGCAAAAAACTTTAAAACACTTATAATATACGCCGTTGTCACTATATCTTTGAATTTTATCACAGCCGTTTTAAAAAAATTCGCAGAAACGAAAGAAAACATATATCTGGACGACTGGTGGAAAAAATTTGATTTATTTTTCAGCGATGTAAACAATAATATGCAGTACGAGCATCTTGAAAATCCTAAAACGCATATTTTAAGGGATAAAATACAGCATACACAGAACACGGTAGGCGGAGGTTTCGCATCCCTTTACTGGAATCTCGAAAGATTAACCGACGGTATTTTTACTGTAATATTTTCGGTTTCGCTTACGGCGGGTATGTTTTTTTTAAGAGCGGACGGAAATTTTTCAGGTATAACAGGATTTGTAAATTCCCCGTATTCCGCGATAATTATTGTACTTCTCATATTTATAAACGCAGGCGCGACGATATGGAGCAGTAAGAACGAGATGTCGCAGAGCAACGACGCCCTTGAGGAAATGGCGCAGGCGAGCAGGTTGGCGAATTATTACGCCGGAAATATATATAATTCCGGCGGAGTAATGGATATAAAAATATATAATCAAACCCCTGTAATACTTGAAGAAGTAAAAAAATTCGGCGAAAACGTGTCGTATCTTAAAATTTTCGGGAAAATCCTGTATAAATTCAAAAATATACAGGCAACGCTAAACGCTGCAGTCAATATAATAATATACGGTTATATTGCGGTAAAGGCGTTTACGGGAGCGTTCGGGATAGGGCTGTTTCTGCAATACACCGGGGCGGTTGGCAGGTTTGTTTTAGGAGTGTCAAATTCTGCGGGAATAATTGCCGATTATCCTCACAACAACATATATCTGAAAAATATCCTCGACTATATTAATATGCCAAATAACATGGAGCAAGGCACGCTCAAAACTGAAAAACGCGCCGGAAGCGCATATGAAATAGAATTTCGCAACGTATCGTTCAAATACCCCGGCACAGATACTTACGCACTCAAAAACCTCAGCCTCAAATTCAACATAGGTAAGCGTATGGCAGTCGTCGGCATGAACGGTAGCGGCAAGACCACCATGATAAAACTGCTCTGCCGCCTCTACGACCCCACCGACGGCGTAATCACCCTAAACGGCATTGACGTCAAAAAGTACGACTACGCCGAATATATGGCAATCTTTTCGGTCGTATTTCAGGATTTCAAGTTGTTCTCGTTCACGCTCGGTCAGAATGTGTCAACGTCGGTTGACGTTGACACACAACAGGCAGAGAAGTGCCTGAATATGGCGGGGTTGGGCGAGCGATTGCAGATTATGCCGAAAGGGCTGGAAACGCCGTTGTACAAGGATTTCGAGGAGGACGGCGTGGAAATATCCGGCGGAGAGGCGCAGAAAATCGCGCTTGCGCGAGCGTTGTACAAAGACGCGCCGTTCATCGTCCTCGACGAGCCGACCGCCGCACTCGACCCAATTGCCGAGTTCGAGGTGTACTCAAAGTTCAACGAAATTGTTGGCGGCAAGACGGCGATATATATTTCACACCGGCTGTCGTCATGCCGGTTCTGCGACGATATAGCGGTGTTCCACGAGGGGGAGCTGATACAGCGCGGCAGTCACGACGCGCTCATCGCGGACGAAAACGGCAAGTATCACGAATTGTGGCATGCTCAGGCTCAGTATTACGCGGAAAATAAAACTTATTCTATATAATATATTGGTCAATAGACGCTTTTCTTGCGGCGATAAAACATAAAATCGCGTCAAGGTCGTCTCTGAACGGGTTTATCCGGATTCGCGAATTCGGGCATACCCGTTCATTTTTGCCGTTTATTTTAACAGTCTGATGATTATGAGCTTCATTTCCGCAGCGCTCAAGATTTTTTATGAATATATCCTGTATGTTATTATCTGCGGCTGATATATGTTTATAAAATGTGTCGTTAAATACGTCCGAATCAGGTTTTGCGCATGTGCCGATATTTACGCGCAAAGCAGGATATTCGCCGCCGCTTACGGTAAAATCCAACACGCGTATATTTTTATGTTTATATTTTATCGTATCGAAATGAATATAACGCTGTATCTTAAGAGACTTGGCAAAATCATGTATTGCGTGCGCTATATCATGGCTTTCATCGCTTACGCGCCTCAGCAGTTCGTCATAACTTGCCGAATAGCTTTTGAAAAGCTGACGGAATTCACAGTGCGCAAAGTGATGACGGGCAGGCGTCTTTCGTATGTTCGGCGAATGTTCGAACGTATTCATTGCATGAAATATTTTTGGATATTTTGCATTGCTAAAAACTATGGTATCGTCTCTATATTCATGCGTCAAACCTGTGCGTTCCAATGCGGTAAGACAGTTTTCAAGCGTAATTTTTAAATTGGCATACGCTTTGCTTTTGTTAAGTTTTTCGCTGTATTTGTGCCATTCATTGATATTACGGACAATCGTATTGCCCTGAATTTCGCCGCATGCGGCAATATTTTCGAGTATATCCCGGTACTGTCTTACGGGAGCGGGTTGATACATGTCCATGTGATTATACATATCTTCACAGAGTTCATTAAAATAGTCGTACCACTGATAACAGCCGTCGAGAATATCTTTGGTGCATTGGTTTTTTACAGCGTTAGTCAGCGAATCGGACGGCGGCACAAGCCCGACTGCCCACCACCATACTTCCCTATGCAAATCCGAGGGAAATGCGCTTTGATTTTTATCGAATATCATATTTTTAATCCCTTTTCAATTTCAATTATAATTCATATATTTTTATTTAGGCGTTACTGTAAATTCAAACGGAGTGCCGAAAGGGAAGCGGTTTTTTATACTAAAACGGAATGCTATAACTGTTTTATTTTCAAATGAATCGCACAGCTTAAATTCCTGCGTTAAAATGCCTAGATACTTTACATTCTCGGCTAACGGCATATCAAAAGTTATACCTGATTTTGCCGTGGAAACGAGCGAAACATATGCCGCCTTTGACGTAGATTCAGAAAGCCACTCCGCGCGCAGAGTGTTGCCCATAATCGCTTTGATTTCTATGGGACCGGCGGGCAGTGAAACAGTGTCGCCGAAATTTACCCGCTTCCAGCTTCCGTCCGAGAGTTTGACGTATACTTCCCTGAAATCGCCGTTGACATATTCCGAAGGATTTTCCGCTCCCGCAGTTCCGCCGCCGACAGCCGTGTCTGGGACTGTCGATGTGTCCGTTCCATCCGATATATCTTTAAACGCGACGATTTTGCCTGATTTTACAGCCGAAAGAAAATCGTCTTTTATATTTTCGTACACAGCTTTGATTCCCGTGACCGACATTTCGGGGTCGATTTCAAAGAAAATATCCGGTTCGCCTAAGAGAGGCTGATTTAAGAAAACGTCGCGTTCCGCGCGTATTACTCCGGTGACAAGCCTATCGCTCCCATCGGGATTTATAACGCCGAAATCACTGTTTTCGTTCGTTCTGTAGCCGCCCGGAAACCACCAGCAGAACATTCCGCCAGTATGACCGGTTATCGCCATATCGTATATTTTCTTGTAGTAATCCGCCTGAACTTCCTGTATCTGCTCCGAGCCGTTGAAATTTGAACCGGTCCAGATGCTATACCCGAATTCTTTCCAGACGACAGGCGAATCCGGTTTGCAATAACGCGCATATGCGTTGGTGAAAATACCCTGTTCGGCTGTGTTGAAATCGCCGTTGATTAAATAGCCTTCCGGCGACATAAAGTCAAACGCCGTCGCTAAAGCCTGATAATCATAGCCCATATCCGATCCCGGATCCAAGAGCGGAAGACCGGAACTGCCTACTCGCGAGCTTATCAGGTGATTCGGGTCGTATGCTTTTATTGCGTCGCATACATCGTTATGTTTTTCCGATATCAGATCGTTGACAAAACGTCTGTATGCCGCTACCATTTTACTGTAATCGCCGTCTGTGCGGAGCATATCGTCCGACGGGCTTGTGATTATACTGCCGTTTCTTGGAATCGAACAGCCCCATGTTTTTTCGGCGTCGTTTATACTGCCGTAATTATCAACAACCCAGCGTTCCCACAGACTGTCGTATGCCTTGCGTCCGACGCTGTTGCTGTAAGACGGCTCATAACTGCCGAATGTCCGCTCCCATGCTATATCATATGCCGAAACGTTGTCCAATTCAGATATATGAAGCGATTTTATTGTGTCGATAACTTCCTGCTCGTCGAAATTGAACGGGTCTGAGTGCGGACGTAATGATAAATCCACAACAAGTCCGAGTCTATCGCACATATCTATTAAATGAAGCATATTTTTTGTCTGCATTGCCGTGTCGTAATACACAAACAAAGACACAGCGTTAAAGCCGATTTCTTTAACCCGTAGCAGGTCTTTATAAAATACGTCGGGGTCATAGGATTCGGAAGAAACATAATATTCGAAATATTCGCCGTTTTCGGCATTGACGCCTATACCGGACGAGGGCATGAAGTTGACCCCGTATAACCTTAACGGTTTGCCGTCCCGCATAAATTCGTTGTTTGACACAGTGATATATTTGCGTTCGCTTTCGGGTTTGGGCGACCAGAATACTATTTCATGCGAGATTCTGTCTATATTTTGACCGTCTTTTTTGAGCGTGACAGTGATAGAATCAGGCTTGCCGGAAGATAAATCATAATTTTCGCCCTGATTATATAGTTTTTCGCCGTTTTTAGAAATTTTCCACGTGGCTTGTGATAAATCATATTCGTCATGTTTAATCTGATCGCCGTTTTTATACAAGTCTATATCCATTGTCAGACCGTCTGCATTTTTGCCGCGGATATATGCGCCGAGCGGGACGGATTTTGTCTCGCTGTCAACATATAAATATTCTGTCGCGCCGGCTTCTATAAACATTGTATCGTTGAGCATTGTCCGCACAACGTCCAATACGGCGGCGATACCGTCATTATTGTAAAACGCAGGATCAGACGTTCCGAATCCGGCTATGATACTGGAATTATACGCGCCCGTACCGCTCGCGTTTGAATTCACAAACATCCACGCTAAAAAGCCGGAACGCAGATTTTTGCTGTCATAAACTTCTATTAATGGCACAAAACGGGCTTCTCTTCCGCGTTTATATCCTGTTCCCTGCGGACGCGGGCTGGGTGAAAACAAAGATTGCGGGAGGATATAATTTCGGGACGAGACAAATATTTGATTTTCAAAAGCGACGGCTTTATCGCCGTTTGTTATCGGATAGAACTTCCAATCCGGGGATAATCCGTCTATAATCAAAGACTGTTCTGCCAGATTATCGGTTTTGACGGCGCATACGCTGTCTATCCAGTATTCGTTTGCGCCGGGTTTTATCCCGCTGAAAGCGATACCGACGACAAAATTATTCACATTTCCGATAGAGACTTTATCACCGTCTCCGCCTCTGCCGACAGAAGTATTATCAGACCAATACTTGAAATCGTCGGCAGTCAGAACTATATACTGCCATTTATCTGTAACCGGGAAAACGGCGTACCAGCGAGACTTATCTTTTTCGTCCAACTCAACGCTTAAAAAAGTGGTATTTGGTCCGCCTTTAGCATATAAACCGATTGTGTTACATCCTTGCGGTATGATGACATGTCTGGATATGACATCCCATCCGGCAACATTAGCCAAGACTACATGAAGGGAATCACTTCCGTCAGGGCTGTCGAAGTCTCCTGTTTCGACAGATTGCCCATTTTTCGGAGTATCGGTGCTTCTGCTCCAGCCTTTGCTGCCGATGCCGTTGCCGAAATCGAACAGAATCTGCCTGTCAGGGTTTTGTAAAATCAAATTTTCTCTTGTCAGCCAGTTATCGCCTGACGGATATAATGTCGTTGAAAGCGGCGGACCTCCAAGTGTCAGCAGTTTCCCGCCGTTTTTTAAATATCTATCAACAGCCGGAGCCGATCCGAAAGGAATGACGTCAGCATTCGGCAGAATTACGACATCGTTGTTTCCCGATTTTAAAGAAGAAGTTAAATCAGTCCATGAGATTTCTTTTATATCGATGTCAGAACCAAGGTTCTTTCGCAACATATCTGTCAGCGCATCGTAATATGCGGGTTTGTCCGGCGGGGTTACAATGCTGACGGTTTCATTTTTACCGTTCATGTCTAAACTGCCCGCGCTATCAGTTTGCGACATTTCCGTAATGGATTCGCTCATTGTGTTCATCTCCCTGTTTTTACTTTTATTGTTGACTAAGAATATTACTGCTGCGATTATCACGGCAACAATAACAACGCATAATGTGATTATTAGGATATTTTTATGCTTCATAATTTTCATGAGCGGTTCCCCTTATTATATGCTTCTGTGGATCATATAAACATATTATACAATAATACTCTCCAAATATCAAGAAAAACCGAAAAAATTTTTAAAATTTGCGGTTATATTTCTGATATATAAAATTAATTTTTTAAGAATTTTAATATTGTTGAAAAAAAAGCAATATTGTGGTACAATAAATATGTTTCAAGGAAACAAAACTATAATTTTTAAAAGGAGATTTTGATAAATGAAGATAATGGGATTTACCGCAAGTCCGCGAAAAGACGGCAATACTGCCTGGATAGTAGACAAAATACTCGAAGGCGCGAAAGAA
>WQYZ01000208.1 GCA_009780985.1 Oscillospiraceae bacterium
AATTTGCCTCAAACATAAACGCCCTATCACGCCATTCGCCAACCCCCATGATACATCCGTACACTAATTCTATACTGTAACTTTCGCCTCCTGCCGTGTACAGGTACAGGCAAGGATGTTCTTCAAAATACGCTTGCTTTTTGTAATTGGCAAGCGAGCCAAACATCTGCTCCGACTTCATGTTGTGTCCATAAATAATGGTTAACTTATCCGTAAAATCCGCCCAGTTATAATCAATGAACAAAGAGCCGTTGGCGTTGTATTCGCCGTTCGGCAAGTGGTGGAGATAGTAGTCGTATTCTGCCGCCCGCATGACGGGGTAGTCAATCGGCGTGCCAGGACCATAGAGCCACGCTACGGCATCCGGATTTATCATTTGCAGAGTCTCAAAGTCAATAGCCATGTTTGGGATTTCCAAGGTTTCCAAGTTTTTGCCCTGTTCTTCCGGATTTTCCGTTTCCGCTCCTGAACCGCTTAAAAGCCCGCGGGCAGAGTGCGGCAAACTAAAAGCGTGAAGCCTGTCCGAGCGCACTTGGTCAGACAACTTTTTATAGCTTTCAGCCCCTATCTGATAGCTCTGCCGAATTGCCCGCAATTGATATCCGAATATCGCCATGGCGCACATGGACAATGCCAGGATTATCCATGCGACGCTCCTGCTTTGTTTTTTCCTATGTTTCATCGTTTTTACCTCCTACCTTATATGGTCTGCAAAATAATATATAACCTCCGCTTCCCAACGCCGCGATTCCTGCCATGCAGAACAGAACGGCGTAAAATATGGTTTGTGATTCGTCTCCTGTTTTCGGCACATATTTCGGCGATTCATAGCTGGCGGGCGGGTATTCGCCTCCGGTTGTTGATTCTTTGTCTGAAGACGGGGGGTGTTCCCTGAAAACCCATACTTCTGATATATCGTCGTATTGCCATATTCCGACAGGTATGCCATTTTCGTCAAATTCAATATAAGTCCCATCGTCGTCGGGAACTAAAGTATGCTTTGGTTTGGTGGGAGTTGGAGGCATAATCGTCCAATTCGAATGAGGCGCCGTTTCAGTTGGATTCTGCGTCGGTTCAAGGGGCAGCACCGGCTCAGTCGGGGGAGGATATGTTTCATTCGGCGACTGCGTCGGTTCAATCGGCGACTGCGGCTCGATTGGGGGTGGAATCGGTTCATTTGTCGGCGGCGCTGTCCCAGTTGAAGGAGGAGTTATTGTCCCTCCGCCGTTCGAACCTGTATATATATTGATAAATGACATAGATGTAACCTGCCTGTTCGACCCGTTAGTTACAATACGTTCAACTTCAAGCCTCCCGTTTACGGCTTTTACGGAATCAGTGATAGTGTAAATAGATGTGTCATAGGCATAATCTCTCTCGCCGGTATTCACTTCTGTTACTATATAATAGTATGTGCCCTCAGCCGTATAAGTCCATGTACCGAACTCCGCCCAACCGGATCCTGTAATATGCACAGTTTTGACGCCGTTTATACTGCCCTCAGGCATGGGATTCGACGGATTTCCCGCTGTCAGACTGAAGGTGAATACGCTGGCGGCAGCGGGATTTCCCGCAGCAGTCTTAACTACGGGCGGATCTGCCATAACGCTGGGGTCGCTCGGAAGCAGTTCTTGTCCGTAGCTGTAAACATGACTGTATTTTATATCGGTCGCCTTAGTGCCGTCCCCTTTGTAGACCACAACAGCGCATGTCATATCGTTTTTGACAATGACTTCCAGCGTATAGATTTCTCGGTCATAGTTATATCCGGGTTGCGGGTTTGTGATATTTCTAAGCTCATAGGAATATATGTCAGACTGAGTGAAAGCAATGGCGATTTGAGTCTTGCCGGTTCCAGCGATAGTAAAGGCATAGCCTTCCGCATTACTGCCTGCCGGCATGGGATTTGACGACAGGCTTGGGGTCAATTTATAGTTGAAGTTTTTATCCGGCGGCGCATACAACCCTGTATTTGTAAAAATCTGCCGGACAGTAAGCGCGACTTCTCCTGTCTCTGCGGATGAAGCTGCTATATAGAGATTCGTCAGACAAATTAAGAGCAGTCCTGCCCAGATAAATTTACTTATTTTGCCTTTGAAAAGTCTTCTTCTTTTTTTAAAAGTTGCGCCTATATTCATCTATGATCTACCTCCCTCCGCCGGATATCATAATTACAGTTATTATTTTTTTGAACGCTTTTTATTTTTTACAAATTTAATCGTTAAAAATATAACCAACAGAAACGGCAAGCCTATTATAACAATTTTGACCCATAATGGAGCTTGCGCCCATATCTTCGGAATTCCGTCAACTGTCAAAATTTTGTTCGCGCTATTTTCAATCTTATCAGTCTTAAAAGTATCGCCGTATACTTCGTCAGTGATTCGCCCTACTAAGATATCTCGTCCATTCGTAGAACTTGCCGAACAAGTGGAGAGTAAGACGATATGATCGCCTGCCGTTACCTGTATATCCCGGGCATGAAAAGCTCTGCTGAAAATCATATCTATATATGCCTGCCGCTCTTCCAGGCTTTCAATTTTTGTTCTGAAGACTGCATTATCATAAGCGTCGGCATGGACGAATGCAAAAAATTCAAGACCGTGTTCCTGCCCGTCATAGTATATCATGCCGTATTTGCGTGAGTCAAAATAGCTTTTGTCGGAGAAATTCCCAATCTCCCCAAACATAGCTTGTTTTTCCATATGGTGCCCGTAAATCAGACTGCTGAAATCCGAGAAGTCAGGGTTGCAGTTACTGTCTAAGAATATCGCGCCGGAAAGGGAATACTGTCCCTCAGCGTTTGTGTTGATATACTGCATGTTACCCGCACCTTGAACTACCGGATAGTCTATATGCGTTCCGTATACCGTAAGCCACCCGAAAACATCCGGATTGACCGCCCGAAGTTCCGCGAACGTTTTGCCTTTATTTTCTGCGGTAGGCTTATATATCTCATAGCGGACGGCTTTCGCCGTCTGGAATACCTGCTCCGAGTCCCATATGGCGTAGCAGCCTACGGCGACCAACAAAAGTATAACAATCATAACTGCGGTATCCACAAGGCTGTTCATAAGCCGTATCGTTTTTTTGCCGATTTTAGTTGCCGCGCTCATTTGGGGAACTCCTTTCTTTTTAATATTTATGGTGCAGGGCTATACCCATATTCGCGGTATAGCCCTGCGCGAATTTATCAGACGCGATTTTTTATATTGCCGTTTTTGCGGGTTTTGCGGTATTTGTACACGATATATCCTGTAAGCGCGCCTATCGCCAGTATAATCATTCCAATAAACGGCAGATCGCTTATATTGATGCCGGTGGGTGTTACATCGTTACGATTGTTGTCGAATTTCGCGCTGCTGGCACTTTCGCCGACATATAACGTATCGGTAACTTTGGAGTCCTGAGGAATTGCAAGCGGTGAGCCGCTACTTCCTTTTTGAACGAAACCGGGCGAAACGTTGGAGTTTCCGTTATAAAAAACGGTTACTGTAGGAGTATATTCGGCTGTTCCGGCTTCCTCAACCTCATAGTGCGTTCCAACGGGGGTGTCGAGGAATACGAGCCTCTGGTTGTGTTTTAGACTGAATTCGATTTGTTCGCCTTGAGTAATACTTATGTAATTTTTATCTTCGTTGATTTCTGCTACTCCTGTTCCCTTTACATTGTTTTTAGTAGTATCTTTCAAGGTAGCCGCATTGACAACAGTGAGTGTTCCCGCAACATCATCGACTATATACGCTTTGTAAACCGACGGGGTTAGGTTTTGGGATACAGAAGAAGGCGCATAAACGGTAAGGTTAAAATTGAAATAGACTGTGTCGCTGGAGTAGTCGCCCGAAACTGTCTTGCTGATATACAGTGTTGCCTGTGCTGGGTCCGTTGGGTCGGTTCCGGTGTTGGTCTTAGTATAAGTGTTTGTAAATATCATGTCCGAATAATCGCCGCTGGTCGAAGGGTCTCTCGGACTTGAGTCAACTTTGAAATCCTCAGTCTGATCTTCGTTATCTTTATCAGTGATTATTGTGCCTATGGCAAATATGTAATATGTACCGGCATTTGCTCCCGTGCCTTCTTTAACGTAGACGTTCAGCGTATACTTAGCACCGGAATATTCCATAGTTTCTTTCCCGTCGGTTTCGTTGTACTGGTCGTCAGCGGGAGTTTTCTCCGTAATTTCATATACATACACGCCAGCGTGAAGGAATGTGGTAGTTGCGAAGATGTTGTCTGATTCTATAATAACTGATTTTATATCGCCGTCTGTTTTTGTGGTAGTTTTTTTCCCGACAAGGCTGCTATAATCTATGGTGACATCGGCAATTTCCGGCATAAGCCCGGGCATGTTTATTTTGGTTTCATCGGAGTCATCATAAATAGCATCTACACCGTCTGCCGATACCGCAGTTACTCCAAATTCGAAAGCGGCATCCGGGGTTGTTGTGCCTATCGGCATTTGCAGAATCTTTGTTATTGCCGATGCTCCCCCGGAAATCGGTCCGCTGCCGCCTGCCCCTTCCGCGAATACCGGCATAATGCAGCCGAGGAACAGAATAAATGCCAGCAAGCACGACAATAATACTTTGGATTTTTTGATGTTTGTAATTTTCATAAATTTTTTCCTCCTGAATTTGTTTTGTGTTATTTTGTGCGCATTTGTTATGTTTGTTTTCATAAATTTTTTCCTCCTGTGAATTTAAATTTAAAAACAACAATATATGTAAAATAAATTGGAGTGTTCGATATAATCTGATTGCCTACAGGTTACGCCGCCTGAGAACCGCAATCACTTTTCCGTGCGTGTCGCCGACATTCACGGGACCGTACACGCGGCTGTCAACGGCATTTGTGCGGGCGTCGCCAAGTACGAAAATCTGTCCTTCTCCCAGTGTGACGGGAAATGATACACCGTCGGCGTATCTCTGGGTTTTCTGGTAGATGCCCTGCTCCTGCTGGAGCGCGCCGTTTATTATAAGTCCGTCTTCTGTAATATCCACCGTGTCTCCCGATGAGGCTATGACCCGGCGTATTTGCTTATTTCCTTGAAATGTCAGCACAACGAGGTCTCCTGCATGATAATTCTTATCCCAACGGTAATACATCGCTAAGTCCCCGTCCTTGACCGACTGATTCATATCGGGGTCAACATTGTAGTACAACCCGTATACGAATGTGAAAAGTATTACCGCAATACCGGATATCACCGCAATCTTGACAAAAAGTGCAGCCATTTCGCGCAACAGCGAGTTCTCCGTAATGCGTTTTGTCTCACGGTTATTTATGCTGCCTATGATACAGTCGAGAGACGGAATTTCCTTAAGATTAAGAGGCTGGTTTTCAATGTGTCCGTTATTCTCATTCATCACATCATTCTTATTTATTACATCCATTTCGGAGTCCTCCTTTTTCCGGCGGCAATAAACCGCCTGGTTATGAATAATGTCAGCCCTGCCAAAAGCGCAAATATCGGAAGCATGAGCATTTTCGTCGTGTTTCCTGCATCGATTCCGGTCGGCGGCGGCATTTGCCTTTCGTTAATAAAAGTAAATGTGCGGTCTGCCGTCATGTGCAGTATGGTTGTGTCATTTTTATCAACGAGGGTACCCGTATAGCTGTCAATGAAAGACGATTTATAATTTGAGTCCGGCGTTTCGACAATTTGTATGTAGCAATCCAATGGCACATTATTTATGGTGATGCTTTGACCGTGTTTTAGCGTAAAGTTCGCAGTGCCGTCTGCCAGCGGTAAAGTGCCGTTGGTGGTCTGGAACTGTCCGGTCAGGGGAATTTTGTTTGCATCCTCAAATGTAACCATGAATTCGAATTGTTTAGTTGTATCGCCGAAGTCGCCTTTCACAGCCTTGGAAATGGTTAGCGAGGTGGTTGGGAACAGTTCATGATAAGTATAATTTGTGCCCCTACTCTCTCCGTTTGTTTCCAGCGTAGCGTGATTGATGAATTGTGTCCCCATATCTACCCGTACCAGAACTGTTACGACTGTCTCGCCATATGGCAGGGAATTCCATAACCAATGGCAGGTTTGACCCGTAATATTGAATACGCTGCCATTTGCGTCCGTGTTACTGATATAGGTTAATCCGGCAGGAAGAACGTCGGTAAGGGTCATCGCCAAATCCGGAATATTTATTCCTAATACATCAATGTTAGAATAGTTTGTCAGTTGGACGGCTGGCACAACATTGTCATAACGGTCTTGATATGTCACCATAGCTTGATTCGCATACATATGGTCTTCCGCGATTTCATTGCCGGTTATTTTTATCTGGAAAGTTACCGTATAGGAATTGCCGCAATCTGAGGAAAAAGAACTGTCGCCCTTAAATAGCCCGCCTGCCGAGGCTGTCGATCCGGCGCCGATATTGATGCCGAGTTCACGGGCGGCCGCGTTGTAATTAAAGTTATCTGTAAGCATGCCGTCTATTCTGACAGTTCCGGGCACGAGCTCCGTGCCTGCCGGAAGCGCATCGGTAATTCGGACATTACTTGCGTCGGATTCTCCTTTGTTCTGCGCCAAGATGGTGTATTTAACTATATCGCCTATTTGAACCTCGCCGCTGACAGCGTCGTTGGATTTTGTGAGATCTATATAACTGCTTGTGTATAAGCGTACGCCGTCTAAGTAGTTGCCCGTATCTTGCTGACCGCTGGTGGTGGAAATCGATTGAAAGGCGAATCGCGTAGTCGTCTGACCTGCCGGAACAATATAACTCCCGGTATAATGCCCCCACACGTAATTTGCCGAACCTCCCACATAAGAGTCGGAGACTTGCCGTGTAAAATTGACTGGACCGCTGGGCGGACCGAGCAAAAAGTTTATTATGTCGGTATTGTTTTGCCCTGTCAATATCCCATTTGCGCCGTGATAAAATTCCCAGTAGACCTTGGCGCCAGGCACCGTGGCTATGTCCTGATAAAGCGTCCCCACTTTTAGCGCATTCAATTCACCGTATTGATTCCCATCCGGGATGTTTTTAGCAAATACCGGATACTGCGGAGCAGATGGGGGCGGTGTTATTTGGATTTCAATTATATTTTCTGCTGTGTTCTTCCATCCGATTCCAGGCGTCGTCGTTGACGGATTAAAATAGACGGATCCTGCTGGCATCAACGGAGTTTCGAAACTGCCGTTGATAAAATTGATCCTTGCAGGCATATCGGCTTTTGGCTGGAAATTCGGATTCGATATTGAGGGCGGGATAAGTGAACCTTGCCACAGATTGTTGATTTTCAGCTCATACAGTATGGTATCTCCTGTATGCACCGGTCGATATTGATTTGCCGTACCGTTTTGCGCAGTAAGGGAACTATTGATGTAAGCGTTCTTTTCATAGGTTATGCAGTCAAAAGGGTCAGGCAGAGTTTCGTAGACCAAGTAGATTTTAGTGTTATCGTCGGTGATATTTGGGATTGTTATCGGTGTGTTTTTGCCTTGTAATGCGCCGCCCAGTCCGATTTTCCAGTCGGCGTAGACGTAGTCCGTTATGCCGGGAATTTCCGTATTGGGTAACGTGAACGCAGTTTTTGCCGGTACTGCATACCGCTTGGAGATAGGCGAGCCTATAGTGCTGTCACTTTGGTCAACATAATATACTGTCACCGCATAGGTGGTTATGTTCGGATTTTTATAGTTGATGTTGTCATTATCCAGCAGATTGCCGTCAAACGGTCTTGTGGCGCGGGTTTGAAAGTTTGCCGCATTGGAAGGCGGAACGGTTATAAAGCCGGCGGTATTACCGCTGACTACAACGGTTTTTGAAATGCCGATATTTGAGTAAGCATTAGTTCCATTCGAAGTAGGGTTGTAGTAATTAAGACTGTCGGTATAGATGCCTCCGCCATATCCAGTAGACGTATTGCCGCTGAGCTCGCCGCCTTTCATGTCAAAGATACCTACTATTGCTAAATACAGACCGCCGCCTTGCGAGTTGGCAGAATTGCCGCTGATTTTGCCGCCCGTCATCGTAACAGTGCCATTGTTGATGCAGATTGCCCCGCCGAAAGTGGCAGAATTGCCGCTGATTTTGCCGCCCGAAATTGTAACGGCACTTGTACTGCCATCTATATATATGCCGCCGCCGGCA
>WQYZ01000209.1 GCA_009780985.1 Oscillospiraceae bacterium
GCGTTGACGACGACATAGTCATATGCGACATTACATACGACCAACGTCTGAAAGAAGGCAAAAGGCTTACAATGAGCAGGCTGAAAAGGCTCCACAAAGACAATCCGATTGAGCTCTCCGACGCCACGGACGAATTCTATCATGCGCTGACAGTGCACAGCGACGTTTACTTTGAAGCAGGCATGAAAGTCGGAGCGCGGTTGTTATTCCAGCTTCTCTGTCAGGGTGATTGCGCATATGACCTACAACCTAAATAATTTTTCTCAGTTATATCCCCGCTCCTATGTTTATTCCAATAATCCGTATTTCTTCTTTATCCTCTCGAGGATTTTTACAAACGGACTGAAAAATACCGTTATAAAAAATACATTCGATACTGCGTGCATCAGATTAAATATAAACGACGTCTGGGAATAAAATATAAACGCGCTGAAACTGAAATTCGCTCCCATAGACAAAACAGTCCATGAATCCATAATCATACCGAATATAAACCCGAATAAAAATCCCATGAACATCCGCAGGATTCTGTTTTTCATAAGCGGAGTTTTTCTCAATATCCCGCTGATAAATCCGACAAATCCCCACGCGAACATCTGCCATGGGGTCCACGCGCCCTGTCCCAGAAATATGTTCGAGACGATCGCAGCAATTGCTCCGGTCATAAATCCCGTTTCCGCGCCGAATACATACGCCGTAACCATGACTAAAAACGAAACCGGCTGAATCCCAGATGGCAGAGCCGCAAACGGTATCCTCGAAACGGAAGTCAGAGCCGCCATTATTGCAATCAGAACGATTTCTTCGGCTTTATTGTTTTTATACTCAAATCTTGCGAAAAACGGAACGCACGCCAATATCACCAGCACCACCGACATCTGAATATAATATTTCCCCGACCATAAAAACCAGCATACAAAAACCGAAAATATTATTATAATAACAGCGGCGAATATTATTAAAATTTTTCTGTTATTTGTCTTGTTTCTCTCTTTTATTTAAAATCACATCCTCAACGCACACTATGTTTTTATTATAATCTCTAAAAATTTTGCTTATAGAAGTCGTATAAAAATAATTATCCGCGAAAAATTTTTTTGAGGGATATTTCGACATGATTTCCCCGTCGAATAAAAAACAGCAGGAATCGCTGTATTTAGCGGCAAATTCTATATCGTGCGTGGCGATTACGGCAGATATTGCCGGCGATTCGGAAGAATCATTTTCAATTTCAACTAATTTTAATAATATGTCAAAAAACGCCTTTTTCATATTCGGGTCAAGTCCTTTTGTCGGCTCATCGAGTAGAAGAATATCGGGATTTGTCAGCATGACAGTCAGAAACGCCGTTAATTGCTGTTCGCCGCCGCTTATATCATACGGGTGCAGTTTTAATATCTTTTCGATTTTAAAAAGATTTATAAGATAATCTATATATTTATAATCAGGATTTTCGAGGGATTTCGCTCTTTCGAAGATTTCTTTTTCAACGGTGTCATATAAAAAATACGCTTTGGGATTCTGCGCAAGATAGCCTATATTGACATGTTTGTTATGTAATATAATTTTCCCTCTCTGAGGTTTTAAAATCCCCGCCATAATTTTCAGCAGCGTCGATTTCCCCGCGCCGTTTCCGCCCAACACAGACAGTATTTCGCCTTTGTTTACGCTGATTTCCAAGCCTTTCAATATATCCGGCTGATTTTTCACGTATGCAAAATATATGTCTTTGCAGGAAATTGATGTGGCTGCTTCTTTACTCCCTCCGGCGCGTTCGCGCCACCTCCCTCCAAGAGGGAGGCTATGGTCCTTCGCCGATGCTTGGATGTCTCGTCCAAAGCCTCCCTCGTTGAGGGAGGCGGCAAACGCCGCAACCGTAGGTTGCGTAGCGTTTGCCGGAGGGAGTTTAGAATATATCACATCAAATTTCCCCGCCCAGTTTTTATAATCCCGCACCGTCTTGGGGATTATGCCGTCTGCGTTTCTATCCGTTTCATATCTGAAATACAGTTTAGACAATTCCGGAAGAAAATCTTTCAGATTTTCGTCGTTTCTGCTTGATATTGCAACAGCGTCGGGAACGCCGTCGTATTTTACCCGCCCGTCGTCTATGACGACGATTTTATCTGCTAAAAAATAGACGTCTTCTAATCTGTGTTCGCTCAAAATCACGGTGATGTCAAAATCGCGTATAAGCTGATAAATTATCTTCAAAAATTCGCGGGCGTTGATAGGATCAAGCTGTGAGATAGGCTCGTCCAAAATCAAGACTTTAGGCTGTAACAATAAAACCGAACACAGGTTTACAATCTGTTTCTGTCCCCCTGATAATTCGTGCACAGATTTGTCCAGCAGATTCTCAAGCCCGAAAAAACAAGCCATCTCGCCGATTTTTTTGCGCATATCCTCCGTTTTCAAGCCTATATTTTCAAGCGAGAACGCGAGTTCATGCCATACTGTGTCTGCGACAAGCTGGCTTTCGGGATTTTGAAATACGAATCCGATTTCGCAGACAGACGTTAGCTCGTCGATTTCATCTATATTCTTGCCGAAATATAAAATTTCGCCGGACGATTTGCCGTACGGTTTAATCTGACGTTTAATCTGCCTTAAAATTGTGGATTTACCCGAACCCGTAGGACCGTACATGACCACAAATTCGCCTTCGTCTATTTTAAAGTCTATATTTTCTATCGTATTTTCGTTTTTATCAGGGTATGCGAAACTGAAGTTTTTAAACTCTATTATCGGCATTATATATAAGACTCCATTTTATATAATTTAAAATCTGTACGATTACGGGCAAAGCTAACAACGCAATTAAAAATAAAATATTTGCGAAAGATTTGTAATCCGCAAAATTTATAATTTTATCCGAAAATGTCGGATATATCTGATAATTTGTATTAGTCATTAGAAACATCGCGAAAATTAATATATCGGCAAAAATAAATAAAGCGTCGCGCTTTTTAAATTTGTAAGCAAAATAAAACGTGCGTTCTATGTTTGTATTATCCCGCGTTTTTACTCCATAGCCTCTCGACCGCATAGACTGCGCTGTGACAACCGCGTCTTCGAGCGACCATATAATCAGCGTCATAAGCGTATTCATTGCGCCGCTGATTTTTTGTTTTAATTTCAATTTTACGCCGGGATTATTATGGGTTACGTTGACCTGCGAGATTTCCGTGATTCGGCGGCTCAAAGTCGGGATAAATCTGAGTCCGAGCATTATGACAAAAGCCGTCTGCTTTGCAAACCGTGAAAACAGATACAAAAATTTGTCGGGATTTATAATAATATTAAACATGCTGAACATTATAAGAACAGACATCAGAGACAATCCCGATTTTACCCCGTAAACCACAGATTCCAAAGTCATGGGATTGCCGAACATATAAAATAAGATTATCTGCCCTCTGTGCGAAAAAAGCGGATTCAGCAAAGATATTCCCGCCGCTATGACAATATAAAAAATCAGCTTGGATTTCAAACTTTTTGCCCTGTCTAAAATTATATTGCATAAAATCAGAACAGTCAGGACAAAAATAAATAAAACCGGATTGTTTACATAACATACTGCGGCAATTCCCGATATAAAATATATCAAATTCGTGACCGGATGAAATTTTAAAAATTCGTTGTGTATCATATCTCTTCGACTTCTCTCAGCCAAACTTCCGCACACATATCGCTGGGCATCTGCAAATCCCCGCGCGGAGAAAGACCGACTGTGCCGACTTTTGGACCGTCGGGACTGCACGAGCGTTTGAACTGCTGTGAGAAAAATCTTTTATAAAAAACCATCAGCCATTTTTTTATCTCATCTTTACTGTATTTGCCCTCGAACGCGTATTTTGCGAGATAGGCGATTTTTTTCGGCGAAAAGCCGAATCTTATCATGTAGTACAGGAAAAAATCGTGCAGTTCGTAAGGCCCGTTTATTTCCTCTGTCTTTTGTTCAATTTCGCCGTCTTTATCTGCGGGAAGAAGTTCGGGGCTTACGGGAGTGTCAAGTATATCCCGTAAGACATCGCCGATTTCCGGTATTGTATCCGCAAGATAGCCGATCATAACCCTGACGAGAGTTTTCGGTACGCCGCAGTTTACCCCGTACATAGACATATGGTCGCCGTTATACGTGCACCAACCGAGCGCGAGTTCGGACAAATCCCCTGTGCCGATTACCATGCCGCCCTCTTTATTAGCTACGTCCATGAGAATCTGCGTGCGTTCCCTTGCCTGTACATTTTCGTATGTTGTGTCTTTTATCTCCGGGTCGTGACCTATGTCCCTGAAGTGCAGAAGCGAGGCTTCGACAATAGGGATTTCGCGGCTGTCTATACCCAGAATACGCATCAAATCGACCGCGTTGTTATGCGTTCTGCCGGTTGTGCCGAATCCGGGCATAGTGATGCCGACTATATCTTTTCTGTCTTTATTCAGCCAGTCGAAAGCTCTCACCGTGACTAAAAGCGCGAGCGTTGAATCCAGTCCGCCGGAAATCGCGAGAACCGCTTTTTTTGTGTTGAAATGTTCGATACGTTTGGCAAGTCCCGCGACTTGTATATTAAATATATCTTCACACCGTTTAGCGTGTTCGGATTCCTCCGGGATAAACGGGTGCGGATTTATTTTGCGTTCGAGGCAACTTAATTCTGTGTTTAAATTAAAAGTTATCGATCTGTATTCAGGAAGTTCCTTTTTTTGTAAGGACAGGTTTATTCTTTTCCGTTCGCTTTTGATTTTTGCAATATCGCAGTCGCAGTATATAAGCTGACTTTCACGTTTGAATTTCTCTGTTTCTTTCAGGATAACGCCGTTTTCGCAGATTAAGCTGTGTCCCGAAAAAACCATATCTGTCGTGGATTCACCCCAGCCCGCGCTCGCATAGGCATACGCCCCGGTAATCCGCCCAGATTGCTGCGCAATAAGATTACGCCGGTAATCGTCTTTATATACAAGCTCGTTGCTTGCAGCCAAATTTAAAATTATTTCTGCTCCGTTAATTGCTAAATAAGAACTCGGGGGGATAATATTCCAGACATCCGCGCATATTTCGATGCCGACGACAAAATCAATTCCATTTGACCCGGTATTTTTAAATATTATATCGGCGCCGACAGGAACGTCTTTTCCGCATATTTTAGCTTGCTTTGAACAAATCTGTGAAACTGAAGAAAATAGTCGTTCTTCGCCGTCGGACAAAAAAGTTTTAAGAACGGCACCTAGAATTTTGCTTTTACAAATACAGACGGCACCGTTGAACAGCCGATTATCGCATCTGACCGCCATACCTATTGCCGCGAATAAATCCAAGTCCGCCGTTTCTTTCAAAATCATATCAAGCGCGGCTTCCGATGCGTCTATAAGCGAATCCTGCATGAACATATCCCCGCAGGTATATCCCGTAATCGCAAGTTCCGGGAACGCAATCACTTTGACCTGTTTTTCTGCGGCTTCGCGCATAATCTTTATAATCTCGACAGCGTTGTTATGGCAGTCCCCGACTTTATGAACCGGGACGGCAACGCTGACTCTTACAAAATCTTTAATACAAATCACCTCGTTTTTGCGGAACGGATTAATCCGTTCCTTACATATGTGTTATTTTATCATCATTTTTTGTATTTTGTATGAATTTTTTGTTTTCGTGTATAAAAAATTTTGCAAATACTCCGAGGTTCTGCAAAAAATAAATGGGCGTTTCTCGCCCATTTATTCAATTTATGGACTGTATCATTTCCCGAACAGAAACGACAGCAGACCGCCGCTCTTATTTGCGTTTTTACTGTAATCCACCATATTACTCAACATTTCCACAGCCTGCGCTTTATCTAAAAGCCCTGACGGATTGAAATTCCCGTTTTCGTCGCCTTTGATAATACCGCAGGAATTCAACGCATCTATATCGTTTTCCGCCCACGACGGAATATATACGGCGTCCTTAAATACGGGGGAAGCTAAAGGTGACGCGAAAGGGATCTTCAATATATTGTTTACCATAACCGCCGCTTCAGCTCTTGTTATTATACTGTTAGGGTCAAAATATGTCCCCGTGTCAAGGGTTACGCCGTTGACTATGCCGAGTTCGTACGCTTTTTCCACATAGGATTTATACTGTACCGGAATATCCGAATCGTCGGCGAAAGTCGTTTTAAACACTTCCGGTATACCCTTGTCTAATTTTGCCGCGCGCAGGAGCATTTTTGTAAATTCCGCTCTTGTCATCTGATAAGACGGGTCAAATTTCAAATTCGGATTTTTTGCGTCGGCATCTATAAATCCGTCCGCAACCGCTTTTACCGCTGAATTATAAGCCCAGTTGTCCGACATATCCGTAAACACGACGTTCGACGCCGCTTTTGTGACTTTTATCTGTACTGTCGCCGGATTTGACAGATTGCCGTATTGGTCCTCAACCTGATATATAAATTTGTCGCTTCCGGTATAATTGCCGTTTGGTCTGTAAACAAACATACCGTTTGAATTGTTTTGCACTTCAAGAATCCCTTTTATTGGAGCCTGAATGATTTTATAAGTCATACTATCGTTTTCCGGGTCTGTGCCGTCCATCATTTTAAAAACCGGTATATTTTTCTGCGTAGTCACGGAAACTGTGTTTGCCGTCGGGGCGAAATCAAGCGAATGCAGGACATAGATAAGGCACGGAATAGACGCGTCTTTGGTTGTATCGTCCGTATTTTTGAAACAGAACTTTATAGTGCCCACTCTGTCCGTATACGGGACAAGCCTGATATATTGTATATTATCCCTTGAAATTGTCTGACCTTCCAGTATCTCGCTTCCCCCGAGAGTCAGAACACCCTCTTTCATATCGGGAAGCTGCGTTATAGTTATATATCTTAATTTTTTGATTCCCAATATTTTTTCAAATTCTTCAGGCTTAAACGTTATATCGCTGTTCACTATGGCGGTTTTTTTCAACTCGAAATTGCTCCTGATTACATTCATCGCCTGCGAGAGCGGCGGGGTTTCCTCATAATTATTGCTCGCCGGCGTTGAAACGCTGCCGTCTGACGTCACTGTTGCCGACACAGCGACATAATCCTGATTGCTGGAGATGTTTGCGCTGTTCTGAGATATTAATCCGGCGTCTGCCGATACTGTGAATAACGTTGACAAAAAACTTGTCACGCACAAAAAGCTTATGATTTTAACGAATTTTATCTTGCTTCTTTTTTTTATTTTGACTGTTTTGTCATTCATAAATAATTTTATCCTCCGAATTTTTTGTATAAAAATAATAAAAATAAATTTTTGTAAATAAATCTGATTATATTTTGTACTGTTTTTTAGAAGATTATTCCTTTTTATGTATTTTTATCTAAATTTTTTAACAAAACGGGGGAAAATAAACCGTAGGGGCGACCACATGGGGTCGCCCCTACAAATCAATTTATCAAATTTTTATAAATTTCTAAAAATCACTGCGACGCTTCGATTTTAGCGACAAGCTTATCCAACGCCGCTTGTATCTTCGGCTGATTTTGATCAAGCCACGAAGCGAATTTGTTGCTTTTCGCACTCAATAAAGTACGCATCACAAACCATGGATTTCCGAGACTGTCGTTATATACGCTCGCAAAATTAAGATACGCGCCCCCGCGGATTATGTCGAGCATTTGCGCGGACGTCTCGTCGCGGGCGTATTTCACTTTCATCGCTACGTCGAAATACGGCGAAGAAACGCTTTTATAACTTTCAGAAGCGTTGGCTTCCATGTATGCGCCGACCATATCGGCTTTATCGCAGTTGGTCGGGATGCAGAACAGTGAAACGCCGTCCTGTATGCGCCCGTAGTATTTATCCTGACTTTCATCAAACTTCGGATACGGAATTATGCTGTAGTCAGACTTCATACTTCTGAAGTTCGCCGTCCAGAGAAGCCACCCCGGCACAATCAGCGCCTGGTCGTTTTCGAACATATTCGCCGAGTCGCCGGAGTTTTCCACGACAACAAGCACTCCGGGATTATTATACGAAAAGTTGTAAATTTTATCTACGAGCGTCGCTAGTTTATCGCTTTCTATGTTGAGAACGGGTAAGCCGTCAGCGTCTTTTGTAA
>WQYZ01000210.1 GCA_009780985.1 Oscillospiraceae bacterium
ATGCGTCCGTCCGTTATAATATTCGACGTTTTTATTCGCCTGTAATACGGGAGATAACTGAACAGGGTCTACAGCCACTACCCGAAGACCGTTTTCAAGCAAAACTTTTGTCCATCCTCCGGGAGCCGCGCCTAAATCCAACGCGATGCCGTCTTTCGGTAAAACAATCGGATATGCCTCCAACGCTTCCATCAATTTAAATCCCGCCCTCGAAATCGTATCGGGTCTTAAAGCGTAATGCCTCATTCCGCCGGACCATATACTCAGATTTTCTATCGCTTTGGAAATACCGACATATGCAGCATCATTTGATATAAATATTGATATGATTTGTTCGGGATAGCGTTTATTTTCAGAAAATCCCTCGGATTTTAAATAATCCGAGATTTTTTGTTTTATTTTCGCAGAATCATATGATTTATTGTCGCTGACAGCCCGTATCTGAACCGAAAAATTTTCTTTTTTATCCATGCGCGATATAAAATCCAGCATAAAATCAAGTCTTTCGATTTGTTCTATTTGTTCGATTGGGATTGTATATTCCGCGGGAAATATATGCCGTACAAATATAAGTTGTTTCTCCCTGACTAATTCAGAAAATCCGGCAAACGTGCCGGCATATTCCAATAGTCCCGCCCCGTCGTCAATCCATTTAATAAATTTGAGCGGCGTATTTATATTTAAAATTTCCTGCAAAGCAATATCCCGGAAATCCGCCTGGCAGGAAAAAACAATTTTAACGCACATATTAATCAACTTAATCTATAAAACGGATTTTCGACATGTCGGATTCGTGAGGCGTACCTGCTTTAGCTGAGTAGCCTACCAATACAGACATACCGAATTCCCAATCCTCTGAAAAGCCCGCTTTCTGCCTGAATAGTTCGCCTTTCGCCCCGTTAAACGGGATTGCCGCCATACCGCATATTACATTTCCAAGACCAAGCGAGGATGCCGCCAGAGCAATATTTTCGCTGATTATGCCTGTGTCCGTATCCGTACCGGGCTTTTTTAAAATCAGGAACATACAGGGCGCGTTATAGTACAACTTGCCGCCGCGGTTCATAAAACGTTCGTATGAGGATTTATCCTCGGCTTCCGAAAGCATTCTCATCCCTTCGGCGTCCATTTCCTCAATAAAGGATTTGTTGGTTATGACAACTATCTGCCATGGCTGACAGTTCATTGCGCTCGGAGCCTGAACGGCTGCCTTTGCTATTGCCTCCAATTTAACTTTTTCAGGCAGCCTGCCGTCATATGCGCGGCACGAATACCGCTGTGCGATAATATTAAGAGTTTCATTCATATATTCTTATCCTTTCAAATTTTTATATTTTTGCATTATTTTTTATAATTAATCTTTTGCGTTAAACAAGAAAAGCACTGCGACACAAACGTACAGCAAACGGAAAATCAATTTTGTTTCAAATATACCTTTTAAAGATCTAAATAGTAAAAATATTAGCCTTATATTTTTCTGCCTGCGCGATAAACATCTCGGCGTATTTCCCATTTAAAGACATTAATTGTGAATGGTTTCCACTTTCTATTATTTCACCATTCTCAAGCATATATATTCTGTCCGCATTCATAGTGGTTGATAATCTATGGGAAATCAAAAATATAGTTTTTCCCTCAGCCGATTCCATTATGGTTTTGTTCAGCTGGTATTCCGCTATCGGGTCAAGAGCAGACGACGGTTCGTCCATTATTATTACCTGGCTGTTTCTGTACAGCATACGGGCAATCGCCACTTTCTGCGCTTCGCCGCCCGATAAATCAACGCCGTTACCGTCAAATTCGCGCGTCAGGATTGTGTCCGCGCCGTTTTCAAGTCCCATCAGACGCGGCGTGAATCCGCTCATATCTAATTTCGACCGGATTGCAGATTTTTCTGAATCTTCTGCGTTATCCATCGCGACGTTATCCGCTACCGTAGCGGCAAACAGCTGATAATCCTGAAAAACCGCGCCGAATACGTTTCTGTACTGCTCCGTTTTATAATCTTTTATGTTCGTGTCTCCGTATAATATTTCGCCGCCGGTCGCGTCGTAGAGGCGCATTATAAGTTTTATCAGCGTGCTTTTCCCCGCGCCGTTATATCCGACGATGGCTATTTTTTCGCCCGCGTTCACTTTCATGCTGATATTTTTCAATATGAGGCTGCTGTCGCCGGAAGTATTATTATAGGCGAAACTCAGATTTTTTATTTCAAACCCGACAGGCAGCTGCGGAATATTTTTCGCGTCCGGCTTATCCCCCAAAGAGGGCTTCATATCCATGAACTTCAATATTTTGTCGATATAAAGGCTGTTCTGGTGCATCTGGGGTATTACCCGCGTCAGAAGCTGAATATTGCTCTTCATGCTGTAAGCCGCTCTTGACAGCGCGTACATGCTTCCGTAACTCAATATTCTTTCGACAAATGTCAGAAACGCTAAATACACTGTGTAAATTCCGTCAAAAATCAGATCGTTTGCGACAAATCCGCTTATGAAATCAAGAACGGCAATCTTTTTTGTGCGTTTCCGTATAGCTCCCAGTATTTCGCCGTTGCCTTTTTCAAAGTCTTTATAGAGTTTTTCTTTTACGTCGCTTATCCTGATTTCCTTGACATAATCCTTCAGATAAAAAACTCGGTTTATGTAATCCTGTTTTCGCTGCAGCGGCTTAAGCTCGTTGTCTAACCTGAACTTCTGTCTGTTTATAACAAAACTTACGGTAAACTGCAGGGTAAAAGAGCACGCGACAAATACGAGTCCCGCTATATTAAGATTTATCATAAGACCGCCGTACAATAAAATCGACGTTATCGCGGCTAAAAAATCGCTGCAATTTTCCAGCACCGTAAATATGCGGGTTGACGCCTCGGACATAGCCCAGACAAAATCATTGTAAAATTCGGGGTCGTCATAACACGCCAAGTCAAGTTTCGACGCTTTTTCATACAAATCGAGCTGGATTTTCCTGCTGATTTTTTTTATTGATTTTTCTTTGTACGACGTCGTATAATTAGCCTCTATTATGTTTTTCACCACGAGAAAAACAAGCATTCCCCCGACAAATACGGCGGAAGCGAAAAACGGTTTTCTGTACTGTATCGCGTCTGTCACGAATTTTATCATATATACGTGCTCGAAAAACACTATAACAACGTGCTGCGTTCCGGTAATCAGCGAATATATAAAATATCCGGGAGCGACGGGAGCTATATATTTCAGTATAATCCAGTTGTTTAAAAAGACTTTTCTGTAGTTTATCTTTTCTTTTTTTTGCTTTTCAGTTTTTGGCATATCAGATTTCAAATTCGATGTCCTCTCCTTTCAGGTAATTCTGCGCCTGTTTTAAGAATATATCGGCGTAACTGCCGCCTTTGACCATCAGATCGCGGTGGGAGCCGTTTTCCGCGACGCATCCGTTTTCCATCAGGTAGATTCTGTCGGCAAGCACTGCCGACGACAGCCTGTGCGATATAAAAACCACGATTTTGCCGTTTCCGTTCTTTTCCGAACACAAATCCATCATTGTGTCAAACATTTTGTATTCAGCAATCGGGTCGAGCGCGGACGACGGCTCGTCCATTATCATTATACTGCTTTCTTTGGCAAACGCCCTGGATATCGCCACTTTCTGAAATTCGCCTCCGGACAGAACCGCGCCGTTTTCGCTGAACTCTCTTGTAAGTATCGTATCTACGCCGTTAGAAAGCCCTGCGGTTTTCTCGTAAATATCGCTGCGTCTGAGCGCGTCGACAGCTTTTTCCCGTTCGGCTTCGTTTTTTATTTCTCTCATCAGGACATTTTCCAATACCGTCATCGACATAATCTGAAAATCCTGAAAGACCGTGCCGATAAGACGCCTGTACGCTTTTACGTCGTATTCCCGTATGTCAATCCCGTTCAGCAAAATACGCCCTTCCGTAGGGTCGTAAAACCGCATTATAAGTTTGACAAGCGTGGTTTTTCCCGCCCCGTTATGTCCGACTAAAGCTATCTTTTCGCCTTTGTTTATTGTTATATTGAGATTTTTCAAAGTGGGTTCGGTCTGCCCGCCGTATGTAAAAGATAAATTTTCTATAATTAAAGACTGTATTTGTTTATCGGGGATAATCCCTTTCTGATTCTCCGGAATTTTCTCTTTATATTCAAGAAACGTCCGCAGATTCTGAATAAACAAACCGTTTTTGGTGGTCTGGGCAATCGCTTCCGTAAGATTTATAAGCATCCACGAAGTGCTGACTATCGCGCTCGCGAGTATCATGAGATCCGCCGCGCCCAATGTTTTCGACACAAGCCCTTTATATGCCGCGTACAGCCACGCTCCGTCAAACGATAAATTGAATATCAGAACGTTTTTTGTCGCCAATACAGCCCAGATTTTTTTCGCGTACTTCTTTATAACCGAGATATTGCCGTCATACGCGTCGTCGTAAGTCTTTTTCAGCACGTTGAACACATTCGACAGCCGTATCTCTTTCGCGAATTTCTGCAGATACACCGCCCTGTTCACATAATCTTTTCTGCGGTTATACGGCGTGTCGTCAACATTTTTCAAATACTCGTATTTTGCGAGCATTCTTGAAAATATAAAATTTCCGACGACGGGGAAAATTGTAAAGAGAGCCACGGTTTTATCGATGGAATACATTGAAATCAGGACAAAAACCGCCCCTCCGGTCGCGGCGATTATATTCGACATGTTTCTCATAACCGATATGGCGCGCGTTTTGACTTCCATCAATGCTTTTGTGTAATCATTGTAAAATTCGGGATTTTCATAACAGCTTATATCGACCGACGAAGCCTTGTCAAATAAAACCCTGTTCAGTTCATAATATATCTTTTGGTCTGTATATACGCTGTATCTGTTGCTGAACCATGAAAAAAACAGCATTACTCCCCCGCTGAATATTGTCGCGCATACAATAAATATAAAAATTGACCTGAAACTCCTGCCTGCTTCGTCCGCTCCGAAAACATACCGCGTGAATATAACAGTGCTGTATACCCACATCGCGTAATTAAAAAGGCTGTTAATCAATTGAAGTATCACCCGGCGCGGACATACATCCCAAATAAGTTTCAACATGTAGAAATTATTTAGAAAAATATTAACTTTTGGCTTCGGATTTTGTTTTAGCTCATTATCATCAATTTTCAAGCATCATTCATCCCTTTTTATTTATTTCTGGTGCGGCCTTTTGATTATATTAATCATTAATTTCTATTTCTTAGGTTTATGTGCAATCAAAATTAATATATTTTTAAATAGTATATCACAAAAAGTGTAATAAAACAATAATGCCCGCAGAAAATTTACATTTTTCTTGTCACTCGCCTGACATTATCTCAATATTATAATATAACTCATTTAAGATTTTCACCTCATTATATAATATGCTTGATTTTATTCTCACGTGTCTGCAAACAGTTTAATATCATATTAACAGGAGGATTTGGGATATAAAAAATTTTTTGTAAACATGTTTAAAAAAGAAAAATAATGACAAAATAATAATATAAAGAAAAATTATAGAAAGTATATAAAAATCTGAGCAAAGCTCATATACTAAGCAAAGCTCAGTGATGGAGAGTGAATACAACGTGACAATAAAAAGAGGCGATATATATTACGCCGATTTAAGTCCGGTTATAGGCTCGGAGCAGGGAGGGCTTCGTCCGGTTCTGATAGTGCAGAACGATGTGGGCAACAAATACAGCCCCACGGTCATAGCGGCGGCGATAACTTCGCAGATAAATAAAACGAAGCTGCCGACCCACATAGAACTGTACGCCGAGAATTTCGGACTTGCGAAGAATTCGGTGATATTACTTGAACAGATAAGAACAATAGATAAACGACGTTTAAAAGAAAAAATGGGGCATCTTGACGACGGATTGATGAACAAAGTAAACGATGCTATTTCAGTTTCATTCGGATTGGCTGAAATGGACCAGCCGCAGGCGCAAAACTATTAAGTTAAACTCTGGCTACATACATTTTGATATAATAATAAAACATAGGTTTGATATAAAAAATCTATGTTTTATTTTTTTCATAAAAACATTCGGTGTTTCATAAATATTAGATGTGGCCGGAAACCCCGATTTATGTAGGGGCGGATGGTAATCCTCCCGTGATTTTACGGGACGATTACTTAAATTCAACGAAGTTGAATTTGTGTCCCCTACAGTTTCCGGACAGATCTATTATATAGAGCTACCCCAAAAAGAATAAAGAGGATTGTATTTTATGAAATATTTATGTTTGTTATTTGTGTTTTTGTTAGTTTTTACTGTTTTGGTATCTTTTACGGTTTTAGCGGAAGGGGATATAGGGAACATATTACCCGGTAATTCGGACTCGTCAAGCCCCGCTGACAGCGTTCAGGCGTTTAAAAATTATCTTGTAAAAGATGAATCTGAAACGTCAGAAATTTCTGAAACATCAGAGACGCCTGAGACAGCCGCCGCAAAGAACGCGGACGATGAAAAACAGATTTTTATAAAAGTTCTTGATAGCAAATCCGGCGCTGTATCGACAGTGGATTTGGAAGAATATCTTTGCGGCGTGGTTTTTTCGGAAATGCCGTCGAGTTTTGAAATTGAAGCTTTGAAAGCTCAGGCAGTCACTGCCAGAAGTTTTTGTGTGTACAGAATGTTGTATTCTACGCAAGAAATACGCGATTTTCACAAAGGCGCAGATATATGCAACGATCCGAAACATTGCGAAGATTATATAAGCTACGGAGAAGCATGTGATAAATACGGCGAGGATTATGTCAAGCCGCTTTGGGATAAAGTAAAAAACGCGGTTGACGCGACAAAAGGCGAGATAATCACATATCAGTCGGAACCCGCAGTCGCAGTTTTCCACGCCATGTCCGGCAAAGAAACGGAATCCGCCGAAAATGTCTGGGGAAGCCCTATACCCTATCTTATCTCCGTTCCGTCCGAAGAAGACAGCAGACAGTCTGAAATAAAAAATTATATTACCCAGTCTAAATTCACTCCGGATGAATTTAAATCGGATTTGACGTCGAACGGTTTTGCCGCGGACTTTTCCGAGTCTCCGGAATCATGGACGTCAAATATTGCTCTTGATTCTTCTGGTCGCGTTGCCTCTGCGGAAATATGCGGCGAAGCAATCACAGGCATACGACTTCGGGAAATTTTTGCCCTGCGTTCGACAGATTTTACTTTGGAATACGACGGAGAAAATGAAGAATTCGTGTTCACAGTCGCCGGCTACGGTCATGGAGTTGGAATGAGCCAGTACGGCGCGAACTTAATGGCGGAAGACGGGAAAAATTATATAGATATTCTGTTATGGTATTACACAGGGGTTGAAATAACGCCAGATTATAAATTTTTTTAAATTTTTATTCAAATTTTATCTATCTTTATAATCAAAAAATCATGTAAAAAGTTAAAATATTTATAAAACAGTATTATACGTTTTTTTGTAATATTATCAATGTGCGGTTTAATATAAAATAATAAGTGTGAAGAAAATAAGAACGCAGACGAAATAATATATTAAGTAAGGATAATTAAAATAAAAATGTTAAAAAAGGAGAATAAATTATGAAAAATATGAAGATTTCCTCGAAACTGCTCGCGTCTTTTACGGTGGTTATTGTAATGTCATTAATCCTCGCGGTTGCCGGCATGATTATGATAAATATAGTTTCTGACAAGGCGACCGAACTATATAATATGCATGTGCTTGGAATAGAAGAACTTTCCAACGTCCAGAATTCATACGAGCTTCTGCGTATAAATATAAATAAAATAACTATTGCCGCATTGAGCGGAGATATTGATGGATTAAATGCGCAAAAGGACGATTTGAATAAAAACAAAAACAATCTGGATATTTATCTGCTTGTGAGTTAAAAGTTTTTGCGAAAAAGATGAGCCGTAAATAATAAATTCACTTCCATGTGATAAAGTGTAAGTTGAAAAGACAAACACAATCATAGGAGGCAAAAAGTACCATGTTCCAGC
>WQYZ01000211.1 GCA_009780985.1 Oscillospiraceae bacterium
CGTAACGTATTCGGGGATTGCGCCAGTCTCGCTTGTCAGCCTGCCCAACCCGTCATAGGTATAGCTTGTGGTCAAGACTTCAAAGCCCGTGTTGTCCGTCCTGCTCGCCTGATTGCCGTCAAGATAGTATGTATAGCTGTACGACGAAAATGTTGTCGTGTCCTTCACATTCGCAAGCGTTTTCAGCATGTTCGCCAGGTTATATGTGTATGTCGCAGTTACCCCATTTTCGTAGACCAAACTGCTACGGTTGCCGTTCACGTCGTAGTTGTACGTGCACTGCAGAACTCCGCCCTCGCTCACACTCTTCATTCGGTTCGCCTCGTCGTATGTATATGCTGTGTTGTTCGTCGTCGTGCTCCCCACCGTTATCACCGCCGTCAGTTTGTTCGACCCCACGTCATACGTGTAGTTTTTCGTTGTGATGACGCCCGTAGCAGAGTTCTTGTCCTCCGCTTTTGTCAGCCTCCCTAAGCTGTCGTATGTGTCCGTCGTCGTCACCGTCGCGTTGCTCTCCGTCCGCTTCTGCCCCGTCAGCGCGTATGTGTATGATTCCAATGCAACTCCGCCGCTCACTGTCGAGAGCAATCTGCCAAGCCCGTCGTAACTATACGTGAATATTGTACCATTCCTGTCACTCTTTGTCAACATATTCCCCAATAAATCATATGTATAACTTTCAACATACCCCACCGGGTCCGTCATTTTCGTCAGGTTTCCGAATCGGTCGTACTCGTATTTCGTCACGCTGTTTACAGTTCCACTTACAACATCAATCCCAGTAATTGTCAACGGTGCGCTTAACCCCGTGTACATGCGCAGTTTGTTGCCAATCGCATCGTAGTAATACTGCACATAGCTTGCCGCCGTCCCGTTCACATTGTAGTTCGTCGCTTTCGTCAGCATGTTCCGATTGTTGTACTCATAACCTGTTGTTGTATACTGGTCTGCCGCTCCTACCGCGTTCGACGATACTTTTTTCTGCGTCACATTGTTGTCGTTGTCGTAATAATACTTCACCGTTGAAACTGCTGTCCCCTCAAACGGCGTTTTTTGTACTGTTAACCGCCCAAGTGCGTCATAACTATATGTCGTCACTGCAGTGCTTCCGGTACTGTTCGCGTTCGGGTCTTTGAAGCTCACTTTCTGCCCCAGCGCATCGTATGTAGTTATGCTGTATTTGCCGTATATATCATATTCATTCGTAACCCTGTTCGCGTAATCGTAGTCCCATTTATTGGTATATGCGTATGAGTTCCACGCATTTTTAGTTTGCGCTGTTTTAACGCTCACTTTGTTGCCCACATAGTCGTATGTGTAATCGTCCGTGTACTCGGTCGTACCGATGAAATACCCCTGTTTTGACGTCCTGCCCGCGTTATCCGTGTATGTCGTTGTTTTGATGTCCGGCGAGTTTGCGTCGCCCGCTACTGTATGCGTCACCACGCTGTTTGAGCTTACTATATCGTAAACGTATGTATCTTTGCCTAACACTGTATTGCTCGCGTTTGAAACGGTTTTTGTCAGCACTCTGTCCAGTGCGTCATAGGTGTAATCTGTTTTTGAGCCGCTTGTACTGCTTGCCGATACTGTGTTTTCCTGCGTAAGTCTGAATTTTGTGTCATATGTTAGCGTGATAAAGTTTGTTCCGCTCGACACGTCTGTGACAGATGTTATATTCCCGAATCCGTCATAGCTATATTTTGTCGCCGTGCCTTTTTCGTCTGTCACGGTCAGTGCATTCGCTGTGTCGTTATAGGCATATGATTTATACGTGCTGTCAGGATTTGTCACTTTTGTCTGTCTGCCCAGCAAGTCATAGGTATTCGTTGTAATATTCCCTTTTCCGTCTGTCGAAGTAATTAACCGTCCCATTTTATCATATGTATTTGTACTCTTCACTATACCCGCTGAATTTCCCGGCGTCGCTGTCACAAGCGTACCGTCTGCGTCTTTTACGCCGCTTGTCTGCACTGATACCGCACTCGTTCCGTCGGTATTGTATGTGTACCCCATAACAGTCGAAACATATGTGTTAAGAGCCGCCAAATCACCGTAGTACCGCCGCTGCTCTGTCACATTACCATATGAATCGTATAAATATTGCGTCGCTTCCTTGAGCGTCTTTGCGCCTGTCCCGATTGTCTCGTATACTTTTTTCCACGTTATAGTCTTATTATCCGACGACGGGGTATATTCCTCTGTTACTGTTGTATTGCCGTCCCGTTTGTACTGCTTGCTTGTAACATAGTTGTATGTAGGATTATATGCGTATGTTATTTTATACTCCGTAGATGTCGTAACGCCGGCATCAAGCGGACTCCATTGTCCCGTTAAATTATTATAATTATCGTATGTGTAGTTGTTTATGCTCTCCTGATATGTTACCCCGTCCGACGCATATGTAAATCCGTCGCTCTTTGTCAGTTGCTTATTCGTATATGTATATTTATTTTCTGTAAGCTTTATATTCAACGAATTGGTTACTGTTAAATTCGTCGGTAAGTGTTGTTCATTAAATGTATTGATGATTTTATTTCCCGTTGTCGAATTCGTCACTGTTGTAGTGTATGAATATGTGCTTGGCAGAGCGTTGGGATCATATAAATTGTTATTACTGCCTAAATAACTGTTATTATACGAATAGATTTCATAACTATACATTGTCCCATTACTATAATCGTAACGGTTTGTTATTCTGTAATATTCTATCTTACCGTCTTGCCAGTCTGATATAATATTTTGATAGTAGTAGGGCGTCCCCATCGCATCTTGATAATTTTCGGCATATGACAATATACTGTTTCTGAATGAACTTTCATCAATCGTCTGGCTTATTTTAACATAGGCATATGTAGTATAAGCGCCGGTTGGATATGTTACTTTAGCTAGGTTTTCACAGCATATTGTCTTATCGTCGTTGTAGCCCGGTAAAACATTCCACAGCGGCCAAACCCAGTTTGGTGAGTCATTTGTTAGCATCCCCTCGCTGTAATCAAATTGTGTTGTTCTATTGACAGAACTGCTCACTTTTTCGATCTTTTGTACCAATTTACATGAACTTGCCCATGCCCCGCTTACTGTAAGTTTCTGAAGCCTGTATATTATCTGCCCACCATCAGGCAAGCTCACGATTACATCGCCTCCTGCCGGCGGATATGTTATTGTTATAATCCTCCCTAATGTATCCGTTATTTTATTTATAACGTATTTGCCTTCCATATATGTGTGCGAAAACGTTATCTGATTCCCAAACCTGTCAGTTTTAGCAAGAAGCCGTCCGTCCAAGGCGAAATATTCATTTACGCCGTTTTTGTGTTTTAATACATAATATGACGTCACCCCGTCGACATTTGAATAATACGAACTGTTCTTTTCCAGTATTATATCACTAAACGTATAATCCGTAAGAGGTATATTGTTACTGTATGATGATTCATTCATCTTGTAAGTTGAGCCGTCTTCAAGATGTAAAAAACTATCTCCCTCGGGCGTTTTTTCTATATAACTGAAAGCGAATGACCATCCTATTCCAATTCTGTTTTGTAATTCGTTGTTTGATTGTGCTACAGTAACATTATATTGCTGATAGTTATAAACGTTCGATACTGAAAACGCGGTACATAAAGAATTAATAGTCTGTGCTGTATAACAGAAAATAGTGGCATTTTCTCCTGACAAGGGAATCCAGCGTTCAACTCCAGAGATTTCTTGGGTATATCGTGGTAAACTTGGGTCATATGTCGTTTCTAATACGCCTACAACATACATACATATAGTTGTAGACGGATCTGACCAAAGAGAAATCTCGTGCAATTCAGATGTCAATAAAATGTAAAGTACATTATAGCCTGCAAGATTTGCATACATGGGTTTTGTCCGCACATCGCTTACACTGGCGTTTGTGCTGTCATATCTCGTCGCTATGACAACATCTAACCCATTTTTGCCTTTTATCACCGCATCCTGACTTTCGTATGTAAGACTGCCTGTATTTAAATTTACTTTGTCGTTTCCCGTCTGTTTATAGGCGAACGGTGCAGTAAAGTATGTTTTTGATGGTTTGTCGGGCGGAATATCGGCAAGAGGTATAATTGTATCAAGATTACCCATGTTGTTGCTAATCATTGTTTCAATATCTGTAATATCGTAATTCTCCTGCGACATATAGTCGAGTAACACTTTAAGGTTTAGATAATAGTTGTCAATGCACATCTTAATACTTTCTTTTTCTTCACCGCTGTAGTTTGTCGAATCAAGCAAAGTATAATCGTTTCCGTTTAAATTCTGTATCAGGGTTGAAAGCGGTATTTGTAAGGCGTGTGAAACTATATATGTACAAAATATATTCGGCATTTTGTATCCAGATAGGATTAATGCTCTTATTTCTCCCATATCATCTAAAGAGACGTTATATATTTGAAATAAATTGTCTATATTTGACAAAGCCCTATAAACATCCTCGGTGCTATCATACATAGCGTATAACTGTATAACTTCATCAAGCGAAAATCCGAATTTTGCCATATGCCCGCTGTATTCAACAGATTTGCGTAAATCGTACCCTTTCGCTAAACACTCTTCAACAAACACTCTTGGAATAGATAATGACTGGCAAATATAATTCTTGTCGTCGTCCGTCAATGCCGAATAATCATTGTCCGCAAGGAAGTTCAATACTTTACTTGGTATCTGCAAATTAGTATACGCCTCATGGCCAACATTAATCTCCTGCCCGTCTTTGATTAAATCGTATGAACCTGCTATATTCAGCATACCGCCGAATTTTACAAAACCTATGAGGTTGTCTTCTTTAGTGACTCCCTGCTTTAATACAGAAATTGTTTCTGCTGCTGTCATATCCCGTATACCCAGAAGTCTCGCCGCAACTCCTGTAGCATATGCCGTCGCAAATGATGAACCGTTTACATATGTATATGAGTTATTTGTTGTTGTGCTGTATATATCTACCCCCGGTGCCGCTATGTCAACATACTGCCCGTAACTTGCAGTCAACGCTAACTTTCCTGTATTATCTACTGATGTTACCGACAATACATTGGGAAGTTCATACGACGCAGGATATATATTTGATATTGTTCCTGTGTTGCCCGCCGCGCATACAAACAACATATTCGATGTTTGCATAGCTTCATACAACGCATAGTTGTAATATGTAGAACCAAAACTGCAATTCGCTATCTTTGCTCCCATGCTTTCCGCATATTGGATTGCTTCGATTACATCTGAAGTATACCCGACCCCGTTTTCTATGACTTTCAACGGAAGCATTTTTACATTCTGAGCTACTCCCATTATTCCAATATTGTTTTTCGCCGCGCCTATTATACCAGCGACCTCAGTTCCATGTCCGCTCAAATCGGTGACGTCATTGTTGCCCTCTACGAAATTCCACCCGTTTATATCTCCTATATACCCGTTTCCGTCATTGTCCTTGTTATTATTTGTCTTCTCGTTCGGGTTCGTATATATCTTACCGACTAAATCCTCATGCGTTATATCTATTCCCATATCTATGACAGCCACAGTAATATCTTTTGTCGTCGGTACATCAATAACCGGTGCCAGATTTATATCGATTCCGGCTGTTCCCTGAACGTCATTTATGCTCTGTCCATCGTTCTGCATGCCCCACTGCAAATCTATGTCCGCGTCGTTCGATATTGACAACGGGTCGAGTTCATAATTCGGCTGGACATATGAGACATTCGGGTCTTGCTGTAATGTATCTATGACTTCTGCTATATCGTCAGTATCGCTTATTTCGAGCAAGTCTGATTTTCTGTTCAGCTTCCCTTTTGATTTCAAGTTTTTCAGCTTCGGATTTTTATTTTTCTCTTTTATATCTATCCGCTTGTTTTCATCTTTGTATTGTACTATCAACTCCTGTTTCGCCCTGCCTTTCAGAGACGAATATTCACTGTCTACTTTTCCGCTGTTTCCGGTGATTACAGAAGTATTTCCGTTTCCATTATTGTTTGAGGGTTTATCTGTGCCTAACGCTGTTTGCGGCAATATGCTAATAAGCATGCATACAACTAAGATTGTTGATATAACCTTACAATATACTTTTTTTATATTCTGCATTTTATTCCTCCATTTTGATTTTATAATTATTTTTGATAATAAATTTTGTTTTAAATTACGACTTAATATTTTTGAATAACTCATATTTTATCTTTGTCTTTCATATTGCCAAAAATTTCTTTTAATTTTGTAATATTGTTAACAATATAATATTTATTTTTTGTAATTTGAACCGATATAATATATAGATGAAGATAATTCAATAAGGCTTAGGCGCGAGAACACAATAAATAACCACATTCAGAAAATCTGAATTTAATGCTTATTTATACTCCTTACGCTAAAAGCGTTGAATATGTTTTTCTTAAATAATATATATCGCGAAGGTTCGAAGCTCATGGTATATATTATTTCGATAGTCGAGAGGGCAATGTATTTCCAGTACTTTGTCCTTTAACTTTTTCTAATTACAAATTGTTGGTGTATTTATATCACTCTTCTTTCTAAATTTTTATTTTCTGTGTTTTTTGTATCCAATTTATTTTTCATCATCACATCATTATAAAATTGCACCGCCTCTTTTATTAATTACTAATAACATTGTTCGTTTATATTTACGATAAAAAAATGATATTAGCACTAAAAACTAAACAAATAATCTAACTTTTACATAATATATTTTTTATTATACTATATATTTCCATTATTGTCAATATATTTTCGAACAAAATCGAAATATTTTTTGTATATTTTTAATAAAAAATATACTATTTTAGTGTATTTTGACTAATTTTTCAGATTATTTTAATTGATAAATAATTTTAAGTAAATTTTAATGAAAATATTTATTAATAATATTATCATATAAGCAAAAATATTTAATAAAATCTTAATTTATTCAATTACTTAATATTCTGAAATTGCTTTGCATAATCATAAAAATACAGTCTATAATTATATAGAGATAAAATATTGTATATTAATAGATATAAATAAATTTTGATTACAATAACATTAAGGGTATTTCAAAGTATATTCACAGCGAAATGACGGAGAAAAGCGGGGAATTACGTTTATTGCAAGCATGGGGATGTGCGTGCATTTTCACGAAAATGCCCTGCACATCCCGGCTTGTTGGTGGCTGAAACGCCCCCAAACCCCCAGTAGAGAATGGGCAAAAGCCCATTCTCTTTAAGCCGCTGTCGCGTCTGCTTATGGCTTGCTTTGCAAGCCTATCTTTCGTATGAGCGACTGCGCCGTTTTTGTGTTTGCAGAATATCTTGTTCCCGCGCTTCCGGTTTGATATGGAGCATACGCGACGCATTTTCTTTCGCAGTCGCCAGAGCTATCATATTGTCTTTCGCGGCACGATAGCCAGAGTATAATTTTCTCTTCTCAGCAAGTAATATCGCATACTCCTGTCTAAGGTCTGCAATCTTCGGCACCTTATTATTTACGCCGTAACCATGACTGTCGAAATATTTTTTCGACGCCACATGAAGCGTGACTTCTGCACGGTGTTCCTCGAAAAAATCACTCCGGTTTTTCGCAGATAAATATTGTTTGTACACCTCGCGTGTCTTACCGTACTGACCGATATATTTCTGCAGTTCCGCAATCTCTGCCATACGTTTTTCCGCAGATTTGATTTTTTCGGTAAGCTGACGGAATTCAAATGACGCGACGGCAGATTTTTGTACGAGTCCGTCATAGCTGTCTATTTTGTTTTCCTGCAGGAAAAGCAGAGTGCGGCTCATCTCTTTGATGTTGAATATCCGCGCCCACTGTTCGTAGCCAGCACCTTTTCCCTCTTGGATTTTCTGCTGAATATCAATGAGCAGACTCGGTTTATTACCTTTTAATGTTGGCACGGTTTGTTCGAGTTTCACAGCAACAATTCGCTTGCCGGAGATACGTTCCAAAATAGCATTTTCGGAGTAATTTTCGCCGA
>WQYZ01000212.1 GCA_009780985.1 Oscillospiraceae bacterium
CCAAACTGTTTTATTAGAATAGCGTGTAAACTGTTCGGGGCGTAAACCTTTGTTTTTTTCATAATCCCATTCCTTTGACAACTCCGGTTCAAGGGTAACGAGGTCATTAAAGCCAACCCAAGCCTTTTTATTGGAACAATAAGGGCAACGCGTACCGATGGTTCTGTATTTTATGGCAGTTTTCCAACGATGCCCCAACTTGCACTTCCACCATATTTTTTGGTCAGAACATCCCGTAAAATTTGTCGGGGACAAGCCAGGGTTGTTATCATAATCCCACTCGGATAAAAACGGCGGGTTATCAACCGTGAGAATGTTATGTTTTTTTGCCTTGCGCATTTCCGTTTCCACAAATCTGTTCCTCCATACGTTTTATAATCGCAGCCTCCCTTGAAGTCAAATCATTATCAGCCGCAATCGAGGCAGAAAATGATGATGGCATATCTGTATCCGCCAAAGCTGTCATCGTTTGCGGTAAAACATAAGTATCTGTTTGTTCCAAGATATGTTCGCGTTTCAATATCTCATTGGCTACAGCCGGGTAAAGATATTCCTTGAGCGACTTCCGAAGATAACGGTTTTCAAACATAAGCGCGTTTAAATCCCGTCGTGTTGATTTTTCCCGTGTTTCAAAAGCGTCTTTATCTGCGTTAAGCATTTTAATTTCACGCTCTTTACGCGCAATCTCCGACATTAGCGCTGCGTTTTCTTTCGTAAGCACTGTCGCCCGTTCATAAATATTCCGCCATGTTTCATCCAACTCAAGTATACTGTTTTTCAGCATCGTCTTCGTATAGTTACAATTAATCAGCGCATCAACATCAAGGCTTTTATACACCATAGCGGAATTTATAACACCGTCCGACAATAACCGCAGTTCTTCTATTCGCTTACGCACCGCTGCGTCTCGCCTGAAATCGTAGGCCTTAACGTTGAAACCTAGTGATATCGCGTATTCTTCGAGCATACTGCATTTTAACTTATCCGGGTTGCCGTGTGATTCATAATACATTTCAACAAGCCGTATCAATTCGCTTGATTCTAACTTTTTCGGTCGTGCCATCAACCATTTTCCTCCCTCGAAAACCTTTCCAAAAGGCGATTTTTGTAATTATCCCCGCTGCGTTGCAGACGGAGTAAAGCGGTTCCTATGTCTTCAGCACCAACGATATTTTTTCGCGCAAGCTCAATCATACGGATTAAATATTTGCTGTCAGCGTCCACTTGCTCTTTAGTGGTTTGCTCGTTGCAAATATCTACCATAATACCCGGATTATCAGGCAGGAAATATACGCAGTAACGGCAATCACCGATATGCCCGTTATCTCCGAAAACTTTTAAGCAGTCGTCTATCCTATTATCCGCAAAGACTTCTGATATGCACCGCCCTCCGCTTACTTTAACCGCGTTTTTTCGTACGGTTAATGGATATTTAGAGCTTCCGTGAATCATGGCGGGTGCCTCTTTTATTTTACGATACCATTCTTGTGTGGCGCAAAGCACGAGGTTTGAAATATTAGAATAGTAGTGGGCGCTTGTTTCAATATGCGCGTGTCCAGCAAGTTCACGGCATATGACGGGTGACCCACCCGAAAGAATCAGATTCGTCATTGCGAGATGCCGTGTATCACCTAGATGTATATGAGTAATATCGTGTCCGCCCGGAATTATGATTTCATCATAAAATCGCCGTAAACACGTACTCAGGTTATTGTATGTGTAGTAACGATTCGTCGGTTGACACGTAATATTAAAATACGCGTAATGCGGTTCCTTAACAAACAACTGGTCAATTTCCGAACGGTGGCACTCTGACGTATTTTCGATATATTTCGTAAGTTCTTCTGCCAAAGATTCAACAATCGCATACTCTTGTAATTCGTAATCGTTTGCGATACTGTAGCCGATTTTTTCCCGACCGCTTTTTAATTTTGTGCGTCGTATTTTAAGCAGATATTGTCCTCCTTGTGATTGAAGGCAATTCCTTGGAGTAAGCAGAAACTCTGTTGGGCGCAAAGGCAAAACCGCTGTTAGATTCCACCAAAAATATAAAGGGAAATAGAATACTTTCTGCTTTTTATCAGCACTAAGCCAAAAATCAGCCAATACATCGTGAAATCGTAAGTATGCTTTGAAATCGGCAAGGATACGGCGTTGATATTCTTTTCTGCTTTTTGTACACGCTTCCATGTTTTCGTCCAATGCGTCGATAACGGCGTCCCGCCGTTCATTCCCGCCGGGAATAAGTCGCAGAAGATCGGCTATATGCGTAACATATTTAATTGATTCCGCCGCTTCTTCACTTGACATTGAACTCAAACTGTTAAATCTTCGCGAAAGCCCTTGTAAAGAATCCAAACCGATTTCTCCAAAATGGAATACGATATACGCTTTTACACATTGTATATATTGCTGATACGTACACCCAATCCATTCCATAGCCGTTTTACGCGATCCGTTCCTAAAACTGATTAACGTAAGTCCGACATTTTTTGTTTCATCGGTAAACGTCCACGACATATCATCAAACTCTCCGGATATGATAACGCCTCGTTTTTTATACCCATCAAAAATTTCTCTTGCTTGAATAAATGCTGTTCTATCCAATTCGTTTACTGATATATAACGGCTGTAATCCGCATCGAAATCTTCTCTAAACGCCGCAAGTGTCATCAAACGCCACCTCCATAATCTCAATCAAGCTGCTTGTATCGGCATTTGGGTAGAGTAGTTTCGCCGCTGCTAACATTTCCTTAATAGCGGGCATAACAGCTTGTTTTAAAATCAAACCGTAACGGTGCGATTCTGTTGACCCCGTTTCAGCGATACGGTTCAAACGTTTATATTCGCCCATCAGTGTATACATCGTCGTTTTCATATAAATTTCATACTCGCACCCGATACAACCGCTGCGTCCCGCAAACGGGCAGGCGAAACCTGCAGCCGTCATTAAACAAAGCCTGTCGCTTTGTTTGCTGGGAGCAAGCCCGGATGCTATATTTTGAAGCGTTTCGCCTACGCTTTTGGCGACATTCGGAAATCCTTTTATCATTTCGCTTACGGTTTTTCTGCTCCGTGCCATTGCGCGTCCACCCGTTTCAACCAATTCCTCAATGTGGCTCGCCGTAAGCCCTAATGCTCCAATCAATTTTGTCTGGTCGGTTACAGGCAGTTTCGTATATTCAATGCCCATGTATATTTCCAGCAACAACGCGGGGATAAAACTGAATACACCACGCTCAAACATCTGACTTATAATAAATTCGGGCTTATAACCGCTGAACCGGGCGTCTTTTAAATATACGTCCGTTATTTCTGATAACCGTCCGATACCGGTCTTGTGGCTTCGTGCCAACGCTGCAAGCATATAACCTTTAGGTTTGCCGAGTTCGTCTCCTGAAAGTTCAATCCCTTGCAAATAAGATTTATTACATCGACGCGGAACAAAACCACCTCCTCTTAACGCATCTGTAAAATCAACTCCGAAAAACGAACGTAGTTTATTCAAATTAAACGTTGCCTTTATAAACTTATCACCTGCACGTACGACCGGTCGGTGCGCCAGCGCCGTAGCTATAATGAAACCAAGCGGAGTTTTTAAACTTTCAGGCACAAATAATCGTAACTCAGGTACTTGCTCCTGTGCGGCGGTCTTTTGAGGATACATAGGGTTCAAACGTAACCGTATCATTAAATCATCGGTCAGCGCGGCAGCTTCCTTCCTTGAAAAAGTTCCGTTCGATAACCGTCGCAAGGTTGTTTCGCCGTCATATATGAACGCCGGCGCAGGGAGTCTTTTCATATCGCTTGCTCGTAACGCGCAGATAAAATGCAATGCGATAAAAAGCCACATATCCGCGTAGGTTTGACTTTGCACCGCTTTTTCAATCAGCCTGTTCCGCGACCAGTTTTCCTCGTTAAAAACACAGTAAGCCATACGAGCAAAATTTTCTACGCTGTACGCTTCGCCTGACGCAGCGGGCATATCACGGACACCAAAGGCGTAAGTCCAATGGGATATGGGTTCGCCATTGCTTTTCTTTGTTTTCAAAAACCCAGCAAATAAATGCGCGGACTTTCTTGTCGCGTCGCCGTTTAAACGTTCCGCTAATAAATTCAATTCACTTTCATTGTATTCGGTTATTTCTCTGTCAATTTCAGCAAACAAGAAATCAAGCAACTTCCATGAAGTCGGTTCATCGACCATTGTACTGCCGAATATAAATTCGGTATACAGACGGCACGTTTCGGGATACACGCCTTTAAAATGTTCTAACAGTAGCGCGGTTTTTTCACGGTTTGATTTTTTATACGCCGAAAGCCACAGAATCAAGCGGTCTTTTATCGTTTCTAAAGTCTGCATGTTCATGTGGATAACTTTATCAACCAACGTATATTCTTCATTGAACCAATCATTTGCCTCCATAAACTCCAAAACCGCGTGCTTATCGGGTCCGCTGTTTTTATAATGCGAGTCTGTTTCTTCACTTATTTGTAAAACGTATGAAAATAGGCTTTTAATCTCCATTAAAATTGTCACCTCGTATTTTTCCGGCGTCAACTAAAAATTCAGCCAGAACACCGCCGACATTTTCAAGTTCCTTAATTAAATCGCCTTTGTTTTGCAAATATTCAAACGCGCTTGTCGGGTTATCGTCTCCCCGCCAGTATTGAACCTGCGCTATATTCTCCCCACGAAGAACGAGTTGAACGGAATACCAATGCCGCAACGCGTGGGTGTTAAGGCGGTTTTCATAAAGCAACTGCCCATAAATGCGACATTCATTATCGTCTGATTCCAACAAAGCGGAACGGAAATGATTTTGGACTAACACCGCAAAGCGCCGTGAATAGTCTTTATATGTCATAGCTAAACTTTTTTCGTTTATGAACATAGGGCAATATTCTGTATCGAAACTCCGCGTCGCTAAAAATTCTTTGTGTCGTTCATACGCAGAGCAAAAAGCTCTTATAAACGGCGGGTAGACACATTGCTTCCGCTCTTTTTTAATTTTTCCGCATATCACGCCGTCACTTCGTAATGGAAGCTCATGCGTTAAATCAATCTCAATTTTTCGAGGTTCATCTTCAAAATAGGTAAATATCAAGCCGTTCCCATGCGGACTGCCTTCTTGCCGCACGTTACAAACTTCGCCCGCTCTTAATCCTGCAAACGCCTGTAAACAGATGCCGAACGCAATGTCTGGGGCATAGCGAAACGCGAGATTCAACAATATTTGAAACGCTTTTGTTGGTAATTCTCGAAAAGCTTTCTTATGATTGATAAATCCTTTTGCTTGAAACATCGGATGTTTACGTTGTTGTGGTCTGCCGCGCTTGTCATATATAGTTACATCACTTACAAGGTCGTTTTCTGTAAGTATTACTGCTACGCCAAATTTACGGTGTAATTTACGGAAAAACATCACAACGGCTGTTACGCATTTTTCAACACTCTGCTTGCCACGATGTGTACCGTCTGGCAGAATTCCCTGCGCGTAATCACGGAAGAAACACTCCAACGCCTCACGAGTTATGCGAAAAACGTGGTCAATATGAAATTTTGCGTAATGTTCAATCAATACGTAGTTCAACATTATACTGACGTAACGAAGTTTCTTTTCCGCGTCGGAAACTAATGGCGCGAATACTTTACCATCATATACGCCGACATAATTGTGTAAATTTGTAAAACGCGCAATCAAGCCGAAACGGTTTTTTATAACGATAAAGTGTCGTGTATACACTTCTCCGTCAATAGTCATTAAGGAACTGTTCAAAAATAACTTGACGATTTAAGAAAAAAATGTATAATTATCTCATCGAAAAAAGTGGTGGGAAAGATATGGAACAACGAATAAAAATGATGTTACCGCATTTAAATGAGAAACAAAAACGTTTATTTCTTGCGAGTGAAGCAATAGAGTATGGTCGTGGAGGAATTGCAGAAACAATACGGCTTTCAGGAGTGTCCCGAAACACAATAAAACGCGGTATAGATGAATTGCAAAGAGGAGTAATAACCGATGGAAAAGTCCGTAAAAGTGGAGGCGGGCGAAAGATAATTGAAGAAAAAAATCCTGAAATTGAAGAAGCAATTCACAAAATAATAGACAACTCAACATATGGAAACCCTGAACGTGTGTTATCGTACACGATAGAGAGTTTTAGAAAAATCGCTGAAGAATTGAACAAACAAGGAATACAAGTAGGATATGTTACGGTTGGCGAAATACTTGAATCAATGGGGTATAGCAAGCAAGCTAATCAAAAGATGCTGCAAGTAGGCGAACCGCATCCCGACAGAAACGCGCAATTTGAACATATAAATAATACAGCGGCGAGGTATATTAACGCTGGAGACCCCGTCATATCAGTAGACACAAAAAAGAAAGAGAATATAGGCAATTTTAAAAACGATGGAAAAGAGTATCGTCAAAATAAAAACCCACGAAAAGTACTTGACCACGATTTTCTTATTGAGGAATTAGGGAAAATCGCACCATATGGCGTATATAACTTAAACAACAATATTGGTTTCGTAAATGTAGGAACAAGTCATGACACCAGCGAATTCGCGGTAGAAAGCATATCGCGTTGGTGGGAGAATGTAGGTAAATATACGTATCCAGGCAAGGGAAGAATTTATATAACATGCGATTCAGGTGGGAGCAACAGTTGTAGAGCAAGGATGTGGAAGTATCAATTACAACAATTTGCGGACCGTACAGGGTTAAACATTGAGGTGTCGCACTTTCCACGAGGAACATCAAAATGGAATAAAGTAGAGCATCGTCTGTTTTGTTTTATCTCTAAAAATTGGCAGGGTAAACCTTTAATAGATGTTCAGACAGCTGTGGATTTAATTGGTTCTACTCGTACAAATACAGGTCTTGAAGTTATATGTGTACGTGATGATACGGAATATAAACTAGCAAAAAAAATATCGGACAAAGATTATAAGACAATCAAAATCAACCATATTCCTCCTTTTGAAACATGGAATTATAAAATATTGCACTCGTAATCATCAAATTATTTTTGAACAGTTCCTAACTTGTGAGCGTATAATCCATATCTATATTCATAGCGTGATGCGTTGTTATTAGCATTTCCTGTCAGCAAAGTTAGATGATTGTTCACTTTTTTGACTTTCATTCGGGGTATCCCTCGTCTTCGGGAATTTCCCGACTGCTCTGCCAGTCGGGCATAATTCCCGCCATATCAAGATATTTCTGTCGCGCTTCTTCTCGTTCCGGCGTCTTTGGTTCGGCTGTTTTGTATTGCGTAAAAACTTGTCGTCGTGCCTGTCTTTCGTAATAATCCTCAATCTCACGTTTGATTGAATTAAATTCGTCGTGTACTTTCCACGATAGGTTATTTAACCCATCGTGCGACAATTCGTTGAGTAAAGTCTCAACATGGGTTAAAAATGTTTTTGGCAGTTGAATTCGTTTTTCTGTAGCCATTTTTGTACTCCTCCATAAAAATTGTATTGCGGTTTTTGCCGCAATACATCATACCCTATCGAAAAGTATAAAAACAGTCTTATATTTTCTGTTGTGGTATTATAAAATGCACCTCTCTGCCCAAAACCGACACGCCGTTTACACGGCGTGTGATGGGCCGGTTAAGGAATGATTATTTCCGCCAACTCCGCAAACAAGTATGTTGCACAATTAAAATGAACAAAACCTAAAACAAAAAATCATATGTGGTTTTGTTCAATCTGTACCAAATTTATTTTGTTCATTTAGGGTTTTGTTTATAAATATAATTGATAAACAAAACCCGTCAAAACCTTTTAGTATAAGGGTTTGAAGCATCATTGAGTTTTGCGCGCCGCCTAGGCGTTATGCCATCGTATCGGGAACGCGATTTTGAGGGGTTTTGTTCATTTTTTACGGTTTGTGAACAATAACCTACAAGTAAAAAACATGGATTTTGTTCATTTCCAGCCCTCATTCGG
>WQYZ01000213.1 GCA_009780985.1 Oscillospiraceae bacterium
CTGCTCTCAGCGACGTTTTTTGAGTTCTACTTTATGTTCGTCGGAAGCAAACATGCGGTATTAAGCCGTTTTGCGCTGTATTTCGGTCCGATGATGGCGTTGATATTAGTGCCGTTCATAATCAGGCTGACTGTAAGCAAGATAAAAAACAGGACTGACACAAAACTCGCTTACAAAATACGGAATTACGTCTGCTTGATTGGCGTTTGCCTCTCGTCGATAGCATTTTTTACGTATGCGTTATTCCAAAACTACAACTCTGTCGTACCCCACGACTGGATATGGAATCTGAAATAACAGAATAGACGTTCTCAATCATTCGGAAGGTTATATGGTGAACGAACTAAAAATTTGAACAGGAGCTTAAAATAAAATGGGTGAATTTATAAAAAAGAGACTGCTATATAAGTCGACGGTATTTGCGGACGTGCTTGTAGGCGCGGCAATCATACTGGCAGGGTATTTCTACTACTACGAAAACAAGAAGATCGTATCCAATATTGCGAACCCGTGGAGTATAAACTCGGCGATAAAGATCACTGTGGCTGTTATTATAATCGTGATATGGATGTGGCTGTGTTTCCAGAATGGCGTGAAGAAGAGACGTTCGTTCGTGATATGGACGCTGTGCATATGGGTAGTGCCTCAGATAGTCAGATACATGGTAGATGCGTTAGATACAGGCGTATATTCGTCTGTGTTACAGGGGAGTTTTGTGTCGCTTACGAGGTATCTTGCGAACATAAACTACTTAAGTCTGAAGACTTTGGGGGACACGATATCGGACGGCACAGGTATCTCATACTATATCACGCTGAATGTATTGGTATTACTGTTCGAAATTATGTTCCTGCTCGGCTTATTAGCCGCGGACCGCTTTAATATAGGTATTACGGGCGAAAAAAATAATTCTCATACGAAAAATAATATGCCCCAATTATAAAAGGTATTCGGGTTCAATAACTCTCATATCATTAATTTAATTTTGATGAAAAAACGATTGCAAAATGTATTGTCCTGTGTTATAATATAAACGAAATTAAATTAATAAAAGTAAGAGAGTGGGTATAATGGGTAGATACGCCGGAGTTGATCTCGGTAATCTTGTTTTTAACAGAAGCATAGCAGAGGAAGCCGCTACCAAACTCGCGCCCAAAAAAGCAATGATAACGCGAGATGAAGCGCTAAAAATCAGCGCGGATTTTGCTACCCGTGTACGCGAACAGATTGACCCAGAGGCACTTGTCTTTGTATTCGGTTCAACTGTTAGGGGAACGGCAAATATAAACAGCGACATAGATATTGCGGTTGTGTCTAAGGCACACGATGCTGACGTTATTGAAGCGGCGGTCGAATTGTCGAGGATAGCGCGTGATGTTAGTTGGGATATCGAAGTACACACGGTTGCCTATGAAGACTGGCGTAAAGGCGATCCGCATGTTTTTGAGATACAGAAATGGGGGATTCCCATATGAACATGACTGTTAAACAGCACGTAGATCACTGGGTCAGTTCATCAGAGGAGAGCTTGCGTGATATGGGAGCAGCGTTGAAAAGCGACCGCAGAATGAACGCTATGTACACGGGGCATTTAGCCATAGAAAAAATAATAAAAGCTTTATTGACGGCACAGGACGAGGAGATAATCTACAAGCATAATCTTGTTACGTTGGCGAAACGTTGCGGGCTAACTATGGACGCGGCGCAGGAAGCAGAATTAGTAACTATAAACGAATTTAATATTGCCGCAAAATATGCCAGTGTTAAATCTAAGATTTATATCTAATGTTTTCTTTATACATTATAACATATAATTTTAATTTTATCAATTATGATTAATATTTTCGTTTATTTTTGAAAAGTGAAAGGTAAAATTTGTGTAGTTTGTAAACGCATAAAAATAGTTATAAAAAAGTATATAAAGTACGACGAGGCGAACCGGATGAAGACGGTGAGCGAGGGCGGGGTGCTACAGTGCACATACAGTTACGACGCGAACGGCAACAGACAAATGTTGATCAACAACGTCAATGGCGTGACGACGGTTTATACGTACAACCTCGCGAATATGCTTAAAACGCTCATCACGCTCAAAGGCGAAGCTACGACATTATCATCATATAGCTACACATATCAACTCGACGGCAATCAGACCAGCAAAAAAGACCAGTCAGGCAAAACCACCACCTATGTCTATGACGGATTGGGCAGGCTGACGAGCGAAAGTGAACAGTACACTACGACGACTCCACCGGCTAACGCAACAATAATAAATACGAATACATACGATTACGACGCGAGCAACAACAGGGTGAATATGACATCATATTCGACTAAAAACGGCGTTATATCCTCGAGTTCAGCTACATCATATGTCTACGATGCGAACAACCGGCTGACAACGACGACGGAGACGGCGGGCACGACGGTGACAACGACATACACATACGACAACAACGGGAACACGCTGACGAAAACGGCAGGCGGCACTTCGGAGGTATACCAGTACGACGTGATGAACCGTATGGTGTACTCGAGTGCGAACGGCGCGACAGCGACGTACAAATACCGCGCAGACGGGTTGCGGTACAGTAAAACGGCAAGCGGGGTTGAGACGGCACACATCTGGGACGGGTCGAACATAATTGGTGATGTCGTCAACGGTGCGGTCAACGCGACGTATGTCAGAGGCATAAACCTTATAGCGGCAAAGGCGGGAAGTACGTTCACATATTATTTGTACAACGGTCACGGAGACGTTACAGGGCTTGCGAATAGTAGCGGAACGGTCACGAAATCGTATGATTATGACGCGTTCGGCAATGAAAAGAACCCAGATCCGAACGACCAAAACAATTTTCGCTATTGCGGTGAGTACTACGACAAAGAAACCAAGACAGTTTATTTACGCAGTCGCTTGACGGCACGTATGTTAACAGAGGATACTGTACGAAGCGTCAGTCATAAAATGATGAACGATACCGAAATAATAGACCCTCTAAGTTTGAATTTATATGCATATTGTGAATCCGAGTGGATTGCGCATTTCAACTGGAATTATCACTTTTTCGTACTCAAATAATATCGAAGCGTAATATTTTCCTGACGGCGTTTTGCTTACAGTCACAGATTTCAATATGTAATTTTCGGGGACTGACCTATGTAACTTGATTTTGACTGCTCCGACTTTCGGTAAGGTGATGTGATTATCTTTTATCTTGATATTGCTATTGACCGTTTTTGTCGTATAACTCAGTTGGTTATTACGTTTACTCTTGAACTTCGGGAAGCCTAGAGTTTCACCGTGTTTTACCCGTCTGAAAAAATTCTGATACGCTGTGTCTAAGTTCTCCAACGACGCCTGTAACGCTATACTGTCTACTTCTTTCAACCAGTCATATTCAGCTTCTTTTTTGAGACCTGTCAAATCTTTGGCACACTCGTAATAATTCATGGTTTTTCCGTCTGTCTTATATATTTCTATTCGTTTCCCGAGATAGCGATTGAATACAAAGCGGCAACTGCCAAACGTTTTGGCGAATATTATGCTTTGTTCTGCGTTTGGGTATATCCTGAATTTATACGCTTTATTCATTTTTCACCCTGACTTTCTATATACTGCCGGATTACATCAATAGTTACGCCGCCGGTTGTAAGCAAACAGAAACTTTGGCTCCAGAATGAAATCTTTGAAAAATCAACAGCTTTGCTGTTAGATTTTTCTAATGATTTCATTCGGTATTCACTCCATAGCTTATCTTGTATTTCAGGGTGTTCTTTTTTGATTAATCTACTGCTTGCACTTTTGTATGCGTTTATGAATTTGCTTAGTTCAGACTTAGGGTGAGCTTTGAAAAGTACGTGGATATGGTCTTTAGGCTGAACATGCTCGATATTTCCCAAATTCGAAGAATTTGTCGAAATATCGGCATATTCAGCAGGATTCCACTCTTCTACGGTTATTTTATATGTCGGTGCAATGTATGCAAATATTTCTTTTGCTCTGGCAGATATGACATCGTTTATTACATCTCGGCGGTATTTTGTTACTAACACCAAATGATAATACATCGAAAATACCGAATGTGCATTTGTATCTAATTCCAGCATATAATCAGCTTCTTTCTTGTTTTAACTGATTATATTATATCGCTTAATTTGATAGAAAATTCTAATAAATTGTAAATTTATTAGAATTTTCAACAAATTAAGCATGAAAGCAAGGTTTGTCAAGACTTTTTGATTTTTTTAACATTTTTAGTGAAATCTTAACAGAAAGCTGCCGCAATTCATCCCGACCGCCTGTAGAGGCGGGGGTATTCTTGCGGCGGTTGGATAAAATAATCTCTGCTGTAAAATATATATTAAATTTAGAACAGGTACGAAAAAATGAAGCAAAAAATGAATGATATAACTGGACGGAAATTTGGAAATTTGACCGCGGTAAAACCTACAGATAGAAGATGCCGTAAAGCTGTTGTATGGGAATGTAAATGCGATTGCGGTCAAATAACATATGAAAGTGTTGTTCATCTTTTAAAAGGGAATCAACTTAGTTGCGGATGTTTGCCATTAGGGAATTACAAGGACTTAACAGGAAAACGTTTTGGGCGATTAGTCGCATTAAAAGCTACAAGTGAACGTATTAGAAATTCTGTTGTATGGGAATGTTTATGCGACTGTGGAAAAACCGTTAAAGTATCATCAAGTCATTTAAAACAAGGAGCCACTAATAGTTGCGGATGTCTAAAAAAATGGGTTAACAGTAAAGATATAACAGGTCAGAGATATGGTAAATTAACAGCGGTTAAACCTACAGAAAAACGAGCCGGAACTAACGTAGTATGGCAGTGTATATGTGATTGCGGAAAAACAGTTTATACAAATACGGGCGCGTTAAAAGCGGGCGATGTAGTTAGTTGCGGGTGTCTCAAAAGAAAAAAGAAAAATATAAATTCAAGCGGAGTAACAGGTGTATCTTTATCTAAAAAGCATAGTAAATGGAAAGCTTTAATATATGTAAATCATAAAAATTATTATTTAGGACAGTACGGCACGCTTGAAGAAGCATCCAAAGTACGGAAAATTGCTGAAGAAAAACATAATGAGTCATTTTTAGAATGGTATAAAAATTTTAAAATAGAATATTATTTAGGACATCAATAAATACATTAAAGCGGCTCTTTACTTATAAGTTATTCATAATCTTTTCGATATCGTCTATCATGTTTATTGCGGCGGCATATTGATTTGCCAGCTTATCCGGACCTTCGGGATATAAAATCGCCTCAATCCTTTTATCAAAATCATCGGGGATAATGCCGAAATGTTTCGCAAAACTCAGATTATGCCCGTCTCCCGGAAAATACATCTCATTTACCGCGCATAAAACCTGCATAATATCATGCACAATGCTTGCGCTGAGCGACGCGAGAAAAATTATATCTTTTCTTGACGCTTTGTTTTTGTAATGATAATCGCTTTTCCAGTATTTGAGTCTGTTGAAATGCTTGTCTAATATTGCCTCTTTCATCTTTTTCGGATACGGCGTCAGCCGGTTTTTCCAGTCTGCCGCGACGCCGTATGGGTCTTCTATTATCTGCTGGCAGTATATATCCGTAGGAAGATAATATCCCCATACAGTCCATTCTATCGGAGTAACGTCAAGCCCGCCCGAAATCCATTTGTCAAGCGCGCCGTCTATTTCGGATATTTTCCGCATCCATACGCCGTCTATTATCAGACCCTGTTCAGCCCAGTAATCCAAATGTTTTTTATATTCGACAAAACATTTATCCCATTCTTCGCCTTTAACGAAATCGTCCGCGTATAACCGGAAATCCACGTCGGAACTGCCGTCGCTTAACTGCTTGCCTCTTGAGCCGCCGACAGTTATTGTATATCTGCCTTTCGGAAAGGCGCGAATCATCGGCAGGCAATTTTCTATCAATTTATTCACTTTTTCTGAAGAATTCACTGTTTCCGGCATTATCTATCCTGCCCTCTTTCTTGCAAACAGTATTCCGCCTGCGCTGACTGCCGCCGTTAAAATAATCAACATAATCGGGTCGCCGGTCTGCGCGGCGGGAGTAACCTGCGGAGCAGCCGTTGTTTCTGCGGCAGCAGGGACATCCGTTGCAGCCGGAGCGGCAGTAGTATCGGGAACAGTCGTTTCGGGGGGAGCAATTATTACCGGCGCGCCTAATGTCAGAACGAGCGCAGAGTCAAAACCGCCTCCCTGCAGCTGCAGACCGCTTACCACTTCAGAGCCGTCGCTTCTGAGATTATTCAACTGATATGTGAAACTGAGCTGACTGCCCTGTTTCACGCCGTAACTTGTTATCGGAAGCTGATATTCCGCGTCGTAACCGGCGGCGGTCTTCACCACGACGGCTTTATATCCGAGCGGAACAAGGTCGGAATTTCCCATATCAGTCGATGTGCCCGTATCGGAAACAGTCGCCCAGATTGCGTGTCCGTATCCGTCAGTCGAAAATTTAATCCACGTGGAGCTGTCGTCGGAGAACGCGAACCACAGCTCGCAGGAGTCGGACTGCCATCCGTTTATGTTATCTGCAAAGAATTGTGCGCCCACATCGACCATATCGGGATCCGTGACGCTGACAAAGACATACATATTCGTGTCGTCGTACAGAATCCATGCGTCTGCGTTCGCAGCGTTCGCAGCGTCGCCGCCGCTGTTGTAAATGTTTGGGTCGCCGACATCCACGCCTTGGTCGGCGTAAAGGTTGACTTTAACTGACTGGTCATATGCCGCGTCTTTCACGCCGTCAACTGTAGGGGTAAACTGACCTATGGTTCCTCCTGCCGCTGAAACGGAAAGAATCATAAATGCCGCGAGGGAGAAAATGAATAATGCTGTTATTGCTTTTTTCATATTTATTTCGCTCCTTTTACCATATTTACATAATAAAAAATTTGTAAAATATTCACTGATTTAGATTATATCATACAGTAATATATATTTCAAGTAAAAATTAAATTTTTATAAAAATTTTTAAAATTTATATGTATAGTTTTGTCCCTGTATTGACGTTTTCCCATCCAATCGAAAAATCATGGGCTAACTTGAAAAGTTGGTTAGTGGACAATTTATCTCGTTTTCCTTCCTTTGATTTCGCCGTTCATTGTTACTTTTCTCCTATTCCATTTTTGATTTAACTGACTATATGTACAAGCAGCCAAAGAAAATAGGTTACGCCCGTTCGAGTATCTTGTATGACTTCTGAAAACCATTCCAAATACCACGACCGGCAAGATTAATTGCTTACTGCCGGGTAGCGATAAAATCCCAACTTTCTGCCGTATGCCCGATATTTCCCACAAATGATGATTAAAAAATTCTAAATTCTTTGCCAGCCGCGAAATCGGCTGAATTTTTTATCTTTACGAAAAAATCGTTTTACGTTTACCTCTAATAAATAAAATTTTATAAAACGAAAAGTCACTTCTGAATTCAATGAAATTCGGGGGGTGACTTTTTTTTGTTATCACCTCAAATATCGCCATATTGAAAATCATTTGTTAATATTTTATGAATATTCGCCAAAATCTGATTTTTTTCCGTGCTATTTATATAACGGGAAAAAATTAAGGATTTTTTAATATATATAATGACATATGCATCACGATTAAAAATTAAATATTTTTACATTATTTACCATAGTCGAAATCCGCTATATATCGAATTTTTCCCCGAAAAATTATACAGACGAATTCCTAAAATTACCATCTTGTGTAAGTTTTTTGAATTTCGTATCGCCTATATAAATATTTAACCGGAGGGTAAAAAATCATGGATGAACTATTTTCAACAGCATACAAAGAGATAATAGAGAAAGAATTTGACGCATTGGTAAAACGCGCGCTTCCCCGCGAAAAAATAGATTTTTTGAGGGAAGAATCAGAATATTTAGA
>WQYZ01000214.1 GCA_009780985.1 Oscillospiraceae bacterium
TCGCACGCTTTCTCAAATTCGCCGATGACGTTTTCGCGCTCGTTCAAGCCGCACCAGTATTCCGGAATAATATAAAAACAACCGGTCTCTCTGTCATACGAAGGCTCAAGAATCCGTTTGAAAAATTCGAAATGACTTTCGCCGTCTTTTTTGTTAATCCCTCCGACATAGATTTTATGGGTATCGCGGCATCTTGCGAGAATTTTCGTCATGTCCTGTTTTTCGGGATTCCCGAAATTTATTCCTCTTACAAGAGGCTCCTCGAACAGTATATTTAGAAGATAATCGTTTTTGCCGCAGTAGTGCACATATCCCCCGTTAAACTCTTCCAGTATCCTGCGAAGATACGGCTTCGCAAACTCGTCTATGAGCGCGGGAGGCAATAAAGTTGTCGTATCTTCGCTTATTTTTAATCCGCCCGTACCTTTCGGCATAATCAGATAATTATAATGCGCGACATATTCGCCGCTCCGGGCGATTCTTTTAAAACATTCGCACATTGCGAAACTGACCGCTTCACAGCTTACGCCTAATAGATGATGTATAAATTCCGGGTCGTCGTAAAAATCGTAAAAGATAGTATCGCCGTAAATCAAGTGCGCAGTATCGACTGCACCCTGTAAATCGAGCGGATATACAAAAATATTTTTCAGATTATTCTCGCGCAGAGTTTCAGCCATATACTCCATATGTCCCATAGCGGCGGCAAATTCTTTACTGTCTCTTATGTTGAAGTTATATTTGTCTTTTATGTTATCTTTTTTCACATGGTCGAGAAGCCACGGCATTTTGTCGTCAAACAATCTTTGCTGGGTACCGAAAAGCGACGGGATAATCCCGCAGCCCATGTTGGCGCGCATAGACGGCACTGCGCCGTAATTACCATTGACTGCCGCCAAAATGTCGCGCAATCCGTTCATAAACATTTTTTCGCTGTCAAAGTGAATTTCTTCGTAATCATACCATGGAATCCACGAATTTTGTTCTTCCGTAAGCCCGCACGACAGCGCAAGCGCAGGCATGCCATACTGAGCGGAGCTCGGTGGTTGAGCGGAGCTCGGTGGTTCGCCGCGCCAAACAGAAGATTGCAGATTTATTGCTTTTTCGATATATGCATCGTTTGAATTAATATAATTAATCGCTTTTTTTACTCCGTCGGTCATAATAAACACCCCTTTATAAATTTTTTCTCTAAAAAAATTACAGCCAGCCTGTATATTTTGCAAGCAGTTCAGCGTAATAGATAAAATTATCTAACGATATATCGCTCGGCACTCCATGGTCGCATGACGGAATAAACCCGCCTCTGCCGTTTATGAGCGGCGATATTCTTTTGAGCTCGTCTTCTATGACTTTGCCGCCCGCGGCTATTGCGCGCTTGTCAATGCCGCCTCTGTACGCCATTTTTTCGCCGTATGTGTTTCTGTACAGAACTATATCGTTGTGCGCCGCGACTTCAATCGGGTCGCAGACGTTGATGCCAGCTTCAATCCAAATTGGTATAAGTTCCTCAATACAGCCGTCTGAATCCATGTCTATTATCTTCACGCCGTTTGATTTGAAATACGCAATCCACTTTTTGTATACCGGAAGCAGAAATTCTCTCGTCATCGCGGGCGAAATCATACTGTGAGCCTTGTACGCCATATCTTCGGAAAGATTCACACCGTCCAACACGATACCCTGCACAAATATACGCTTGAATATACGCAGAATATAATCCTGCCAGAACTCTATCATTTCAGCGACAAAATCCGGCTCGTCAAGCATCATCATGCACAGGTTCTCAAATCCGAGCCACTCGCGCAGCTGCCAGAATGGTCCGTTGATATATACGGATAAAAAACTGTCGCGTTCGTTTATCTGTCTGACCTCCCCCGGCGTAAACTCTTTTACCCTCTGCGGCGTATCCGGGTCGTAGCGTTTTTTCATCTCCTCCCAGTCGTCACGGTTTTCGACAGGGCATTTTATCCACCTGCGCGTGACGAAATCTATCGCGTTTCTGATATATGTGTAATCGTACTTGTCAGAAATCTCCAAAATCGCGCCCATCCAATCCTGGATTATATAATGCCCGTCTTTATGCTCAAGCACTTTTTCCTCGAACTACGGAATCATCCTGAAATCCGGATAAAGAGCCGGAACAGGCTTTGACTGCGGCAGACTTATATTTAATCTTCCGCGGACAACATAATCCCACCAATAGACGTCTTGCGGAAGTCCCTCGCTGTGCCAGCGTTTGAGAGTCGATTCTCTGGGCCAGCCCGGATCAAACGGAATCTTACCGGGATTTGAAAACAGCAGTGTTTTCAAATATAAATCGCGGTTTGTCATTTCTATTTCCGCCTTTCTTATATAATTTACCGTTGTGATTTTTTTTTCATTTTTATATTCTCCTGCAAATATTTACCTCTGTTTAATTTATCATATATTATCATATATTTACATGTTTGTCAACACAAATGTTGAACGAAAATATATAAAAAATCCAGCCGACATAATGTGTTTTACATCTTATGCCGGCTGAAAAAAATTACTGTTTATTTCGTTATTGCTTGACCGCAAGTACTAAAAAGTCGCTGGGAAGTTTTCTCATTTGAGGTTCATTCTCTATTCCTTTAAACATAAGATGCTCGTCTCCCTCGCTTATATCATAACCCTCATGTACTTTCGTAATATAAAAACCTGCGTCAAATATCGCATTAAGAATATCGGATACTCTCCAGAAATTCTCGACGCTCGGCAAATCGACAGACCAACCTATACTTTCAGCCATACCTGTACCGGTAAAAGTGTCAATCCAATCCGGCGAAGTGTCATTATAATTTTTAATAATATGAACTCCTGTGCTGTCTTCGGTTATACACGCCAATATAGGGTGTTCAGCAGCTAAGAATAACCTGCCGCCTTTTTTCAGAACTCTGCTCCATGTTCTGCACGCTTCAAAGAAATCCTGAATCCAGACGGGATATTGCGCATAAATTATATCAAACTGATCGTCGGCAATCGGTTCGAGCGTTTGCATATCGGCTATTACAAATTCCACGTCCAAATTCCTTATTTCCGCGCTTCTTTTCGCAATTTCTATTGCTTTGGGAGCGATGTCGCATGCCGTCACTTTTGCTCCGAGATTATGCCATGAAAATGTCTGACTGGCATCGCAGCCGCAGCATGTGACAAGCAGCTTTAAACCTTTTACATCGCCGATTAAAGACATTATAGGCGCGTAATCGTCCAGTCCGACTCCGCCTTTTGAGTAAAACTCGTGACCTTCCGGTGAATCTACATTCATAAGTTTCGCATAAGTTTCCTGATATGCGTCCCACGATTCCCTGTTTATTTCGTTTGTGTTTATGTTTTTTAAATCTTTGTTTTCCATCTTAAATTATCCTCTCGTTATTAAAATCTTGAAAAATTGTTTTATATATTTATTAGATGTGTCCGGAAACCCCGATTTATGTAGGGGCGGATGGTGATCCGCCCGTGATTTTAAGGGACGATTACCATCGTCCCCTACAGTTTCCGGACAGATCTATTATACAATATTTATTGTGCCTTTATATACCGAGAATTCTTTATAAAAAAAGTATGCACAAATTGTTTTAAACAAAAGAGCATACTTTTTTTTTATTATGTTTTACTGTGAATATAAAATTTTCTTTATCGTGTCTATCGATAGAAAATATTTGCCGCTCAATTCCCTCAATGATTTGCCGCTTCTGTATTCTGCGCGGATATTGTCGTTGCGCTCGGATATATCGGTTTTGGCGTTGGTCTTTAGTCCCCATTCTTTACGGCTGCCGATTTTATTCGGTATATAAACGATACACCCCTCGGTGTATTTCTGGATTTCCGTTAAAAGATGTTCTGGGAATATTTTGGCTGCCTGTTTGTACTGCATATAACTCCACTCCTTAAAAATAAATTTACTCATAAAAATTTATTAAGGATACAGAGTCTGCTTATGTCTGGCGTCAGCCATATATGCGACGATTACGATTATTTTATTTTTTCTCCATACAAAGCATCATCGCGATAAAAGAACCTCGTTCTTTTTGCAGACTCTGCATGAAGTAAGACGCAGTAGACAAAATTTATATAAGTTGTCATATTTATTACTTTCACAAACATCTCACCAACTTTCGAATTAAATGTGTATTTTTTCACATTTATTATATCACGATATTATTTGAAAAGTCAAGCTTAAATTTTATCCGACTCAGTTCCAAAGGCTTCCCGTAAAGCCGCTTCAAGGGCTGGATATACGTTCGGTCTGATTTCATATTCATAATACGGATGAAAATTGAAACTCAGCTTGTATTTGTCAAGTATCTCCATGACGTCAAGAATCCACTGCCTGCCCCCCTTGTTTATACCTGCGCTGTTCTCCCCGAAATTGCCGATGTGTATGCCAAGCTCCCCTATATATGCCGGAACATTTTTGCCCTTGATATAGTCTAACGGTATTGTATAAACGTGTTCTAAAAACTCCTTGTTCATCTTCCAGTTTCCGTCGTGTTTGGCAATCATGTCCGCCGGATATACGCGGTCTGTCCCGTCATTGCAGTCGCCTGCTGTCTGATGTACATATCTGCCCGGTTCGTAGCAGTGATATGTGTAAGCATAGTTATTTGCTGGGTCGGTAATATCCGGGAAGTTATACTTGCCGTTCACATTCTGCCATTTGTCGTGCTGGTCGTTAGGCGAAGCGTTATCTGCCGGGTTGGGGCACCCTGACAGCCACAGACGCTCTATGATGATAACATGATTCATGTCAACTTCCCTGATTGCCGCAACTACGCGGTTAGCCAAATCCTCCCATACCTTGAATGTCGCGCCGTATGGCTTGGTATCGCCATTTATCACTCTCGAATTGGGTTCGTTCACAATGTCATATGCCGCTATTACAGGCTCGTTCGCGCAACGCTCCGCCACGGCTCTCCACAACGCAACAAGTCTGTCCTGACGCTCTTTATCTGTAAAGAGTGCTCTGTCGCTGATACTCTTAGCGGCGGGTGTGAAGTGAAAGTTCAGCACGAGCGTCATGTTGTATTTGCGCGCCCACTCTATGCGTTCGTTGAGCCAAGTCCATGTTGCGTCTTTATATGAAACCGGCTTTGTAGACGTATCTTCGAAGAAGTTTGCGCCCAAGTAGAGCCGGACGCTGTTGAAGCCTATTCCCGCCATATTAGCGAAATCTGATTCATGGAACGAATCGGGCGCAGTCGGAGCATTTCCGCCCCAGAATCCCATGCCTTTGATTATATACTCATTTCCGTTCCCGTCTGTAAATCCTGTGCCGTCCGTTCTGATAAAACCTATATTACTTTTCACCATTTTATCCTCCCAAAATCTATTTATTAATTACGATAAAAATCTTTACTTTGTTATATGGGTATAATCATTAAATGTATGTAAGATAGAATCTTTTTCTTTATAAATTACTATGCTGACAGAACAGTTTTTAGGCGGCATACCAAAATAAAATCTTCTATGCTGTGGGATATTTAGAATCCCGCAGATAATTGACCGTATTGTGCCGCCATGACACACTATGGCTATACGCTTGTAGTTTAAATTCACGATTTCATTGATTTGTTGTTTGCATCTATACCAGACATCAGCCCCGCTTTCGCCGTTTGGGTATGGCATATCTTCTTCATGTAATATCCATTTTGAATATAATTCGGGGAAATCATTCCATGATTTCTTATATATTTCTCCCATATCAATCTCACGGAATTGTTTGTTTATAAAAATATCTGAGTTGACGTAGGATTTAAGAATATCTGCCGTCTGTACTGCCCTATCTAAATCGCTGGCATATATTTTGTCAAATTTAATATCTTTTAACCTGTCTGCCAACTTATGAGCCTGTTCTATCCCTTTTTGTGTAAGAGGGGGATTCATTGTTTGTTTTTCCTCGCAGAAATATTCTGATGATGTTTGGAAACTTTCCCCATGTCTTATCAAGTATATTTCCATAAAAGCTCCATATTTTCGATTTTATTTTACGGTTTAATTACATTAAGCCATCACTGTGATGTCCTCAGCTTTATAATAATGTTATTATATCACAGCGTGACAAGCATATCAAGTAATTTTTACGAAAAAAATACAACCGCCGCAAAGTTTTTTATATTTGCGGCGGTTTTTATATCGTTCTTATTTTACCTATACTCCACATCGTCGCCATATAACAGCTGCGAATTGTTTTTGATATAATCAACGAGCTCGTCCACAGTCGCGTATGCGACGGAAACGTATGTATCAGCCGCGCCGCAGTACATAGCGATTCTGCCCGTGTCGGCGTCGCAGAGAGCGGCGCACGGAAATACGACGTTATCGACGAACCCCGTCGTTTCATACGGAGCTTCGGGAGTTAATATAAAATCTTTGCATCTGTACAGAACTTTCGACGGTTTGTCAATATCCAGAAGAGCCGCGCCTGTGCTGTACACAAAACCGTTGCAGGTATTGCATACGCCGTGGTATATAAGAAGCCACCCTTCTGATGTTTCTATCGGAATGGGTCCCGCGCCGATTTTAGTCCCCTGCCACCAGCCGCCGCCCTTTGTCATCACTCTGCGGTGTTTGCCCCAGTAAACCAAATCGGGGCTTTCGCTCAGGAATATATCGCCGAACGGTGTGTGTCCCGTATCGCTCGGACGGCTGAGAAGCACATAATTGCCGTTTATTTTCCTCGGGAATAAAACGCCGTTTCTGTTGAATGGGATAAACGCATTTTCGAGACGCACAAACTTTTTGAAATCCTTTGTTTTGCCGAGACCTATTGTCGGTCCGCCGAAACCCGTGCACCACATGATATAGTATGTGTCGTCGATTTTTACGACGCGGGGGTCGTAAGCATATTCCGGCTGATACGGCGCGCCGCTTTCATCAACCCAATGCACTTCTTCGTCCTCGATATCCCACTTCAGACCGTCTTTGCTACGCCCGACATGAATCTGCGGTATGCCGTCCCTGTGGTCTGCTCTGAACACTCCTGCAAAACCGTCTTTGTACGGAACAAGCGCGCTGTTAAAAATCCGCGACGATTTTTTTGTAGGATTACGCCCTATTATCGGATTCCCGCTGTGACGCCACGTTACGTCCGTGCAGCCTGCGGGTTTATCTTCCCACGGAATATTTTTAATTGATTCGCCCACTACTTTTACTTTTGACATTTGCAATCCTCCTCGATTTTACTTAAAATAATAGAATATAAATTATTTTTTATTTAATTATATCAATTATATCACAAAAATTTCTAAAATAAAAGAGAAAAAGCAAAATATTTTTTAACATATTTTATATATAATGATGTAAAAATGATTTATATATAAACAAAAAACGGGAGGATTATTATTTATGATCAGAAACGCATCGCCAAACGCAATCGGCATCAGCGAAAAAAATCCCCATTATTTTCAGTACAAAGGAAAAGAAATACTGCTGATAACTTCGGCGGAACATTACGGAGCGGTCGTAAGCAGGAAATTCGACTATGTCAAATATTTTGACGCTCTCGCAGAATACGGGTTAAACTACACAAGAATTTATCCGGGCGCGTTAATTGAACCTGCCGGATTATGGCTTCCCGAAGACACGCTTGCTCCCGGCGAAGATTTAATCGTGCCGTGGGCAAGGTCGGATGTCGGAGGGTATATCGCCGGCGGTAACAAGTTCGACTTAAACAAATGGGACCCGGAATTTTTCGAACGTCTCCGCGATTTTCTTAAAGAAGCGGAGAAGCGTGATATTATCGTGGAAGTATGCTTTTTCAACTGCCAGACAGACCCAAGCTGGAAATATTCGCCGTTGAATCACGACTCAAACATTCAGGGAATCGGCGACTGTAACTGCGCAACTTTTGAGACTCTCGACAATGAGCCGTTAGTTCGGGAACAGCTTAAATATATAGAAAAAA
>WQYZ01000215.1 GCA_009780985.1 Oscillospiraceae bacterium
ATCGAACGCGTAACCTTACCTCATAAATCTTGTTATAATTATTTTCATTAAGAATTATCGGTACAGTCGCAATTTGCACAATCACAGGTCTCGATTATATCGGTCAGCTTAATTAATATTTTTTTGGCAACTGAAACTCCTTCGACTGAGATAAAGTAATGCGTCCATTTGCCTTCTTTCCGAGCCGAAACTATGCCGCTGTCTACGAGAATTTTCATGTGGTGTGAAAGGGTTGACTGCACGATATTCAGCTTTTCTAAAAGTACGCAGGCGCACTTTTCGCCGCTTTGCAGCATTTCGAGTATCATCAGTCTGTTTTCATCGCAGAAAGCCTTGAAAACACGAGCATTGTCCAAGTATTTATTTTCCATGAATATTTACCGCCTTACATCTGTTTTTTTCGATATGTTATATTATATACTCTAAATCGAATTTTGTCAATATGAAAATTTTCTTTTGGAAGATTTTTTATAAAATTATTGACCCCACCCCCGATTGACAACGTTTAAATGATATGATACAATTTCAATATTAAAAATTAGAGTAAACTAGGAGAATATATTTATGACAGAAAGAATTCCACGGGAGATAATTCGTCCCTTTGTGCATTATCATATCGATACGGCTGTACGCGGCGCGCCGTTAGGCAACAAGGTCAGCAACATAAACATATGGAGCGCGGAAAATATTGACATGACGATACGCCCCAGTCCGTTGGCGGACATCAGAAATTTTGTCGAAACCATCCAGATTACAGACGCGACCGGCGGCAACCCTCAGCGCGATTTGTTTCGCGACCCGCTTGATCGAACCACTATGACAGATTATGATTTCAGCAAACTGTTTACAGCCTGCCGTGCTATTCTGTCGCTTGGGTTGAAGCCTTATATCAAAACCGGCAGCGTCCCGTTTAAATTTACAACCGGAGCTGTCGCCGACCTGCGGTACGGAATCAACAATCGCCCGCCGGACGATTACGCCGCCTATTACCGCTACATCCGTGATATAACCGCTGCGCTGGCAGAGGAGTTCGGGCGGGAAGAGGTGCGTTCCTGGCGATACAGCGTTTTAACAGAATACGAGAGCATTGAATGGTTTTACACGCCGGACAAGAACCCCGAACGCTCAATGCAGGCATACTTTGCGTTGTATGACACGACTGTTGCGGCTTTACAGGATGTTTTAGGCGAGGAAGTATGCGTCGGAGCACACGCTATGGGCGATTTGCATAATCATAATAAGCTGTGGAATCCGACGCTGCTGATAGAGCATTGCGCTTCCGGTAAAAATAACTACACCGGCAGGGTAGGAACACGTATGTGTTTTCTCACTATCTCATCATACGAATGGCCGATGTGCAAAGGTTCTGTCAGAGACTTGGGGCAACTATTCGCGCCCTTCAAAGCGATGGCTGAAAAATACGATATGCGACTCTCCTACGGCGTTGACGAGAGCCGGATCGGTGTAACGGAATCAGGCGGTTCGCTGCCCAATTCAATGCGTTTTCACCCATCCAACCACATCGTAGGACATACATATCAAGCCGCATATGACGCGCAGCTAATCAAGCAACTGGTGGACTACGATATCGACTACTGCTCCGCATGGGGATATACAAGCGCTCACGGCGTAAGCTGCAAAGGCGACGCTCCGGATTGCTACCCGAACGTATCTTTTCATGTGGCAAACGAGTATCACAAAATGTGCCGCGGCAATCGGATGCCTGTAAAAATGGTGTGTCAAGGCACCGATGCTCTTCGGGAAGAAACCTGTCAGACAAAGATTGACGTTCTCGCTTCCGCAGACGATAAATATGTGTATATAATGGCGTTCAATTTCGGTAATTCGCTTGAATATAACGCAGCGATTGATTTTGCTTTCGACATAGATCTGCCGGAACTTGAGGGACAAACGCTCGAAATAACGCGCCGCATTATCGGCGACAATGCTAACTTTTTCCCCGAGTGGCTGCGCGACAGAGAGCGGTACGGGATTTTGGACGACTGTTTTCTGCGGTCGCCGGAGAGCGCGGCACTCGACGCGTCGAATACGCTGAAACGGGGCTGGGCGCGCAGTCTATACTTCAGCAAGCTCAGGGACAAGTATGTTGAGATATCAAAGTTAGCGCCAGAGACTTATACGGAAATAGTGGCAGAAAGACATCTGTCGCTGCGGACGACTCTGTCCGCAAACAATGTTGTGTTCTATATGGTGAAAATGCCGTAATAATAACATAATTAAATGGAGAATATATTTTATGATAAAATGGAATAAAAAAGTGCCGCAGGATTTGATTTCCAGACTTTACAACCAAAGCGCGTCAGAAATTTGCGACGACGAGCTCGCGAACGAGGTAGGGTGGGCTTTATACGCGCGGTGCGAAAGCATTATTTCGGCGACGAACGGTTTTGAAAAAAAGATATTGATATGCCCAAAATGCGGAGCAGATGTCGCACTCGCGGAAAATACTTTTAATTGCCCGTGCGGCTTTAACGCCACATGGGAAGAATTTAAAAAATCATTCACTGGCAAACAACTTTTCGGAGCTAACGCCATGCCGATTTTTCTGAATTATCAAAGAGATTTTCCGAGAGCAAAAACCTACGGCGAAAAACTGATTTGTATTGATACTCTGATACATTCATTTCATATACGATATGCCGATGATAAAGGATTGACCAACTGTGTAATAGAAAACGATAATATTGACGTAAACCGTCCTACCGGAGCGAACCTGATTGAGGGGACGCTTTCGGAAGTCATATTGTTTCTCGATAAACTTTCGAGTATAGAGGGATATTCACAGGGCAAAGAGCAATGGCGGAGCATTGCGGAAAGAGCCAACGGCGGTGATATACTGACGCGGGATACTGCTTTATAGAAAACAAAAATGACACAAAAATGAATTTCGTGCCATTATACCCGAACTACGTTCGGTATTGGCACCCCCGAAGCGAATCGAACGCGTAATCTTCCCTTAGGAGCTCATAGGGCACGTTATTACGGGGTGCATTGTAATTCTCTGCAATACCCCATAGTCCGCAGAAAACCTTGCTTTTACATGAACTGTTTATGCTGTAGTGTTCCTGTATATCATCTTATAATACCATGTTTTTAAATGTGCTATTAGCAAATTATTAGCAGGGATAATATTACACAGATAAGATTTTTGATGCCATTTATATATTGGACAGGATAACTTTACCTATCTGATATATAGCTGACATTTAAATTTATGCAAAAATAATTAAAATTTGCATAGAATAAACTACAATACACAATTTTATTCGGGCGAACTCCCATTAATTTTTCTCAATATTATAACACTAATTTTATTATAATGCAATATATTTTAAAAATTATATGATATAATAAATATTTATAGTATTTAAGTCATGTAAGAGGAGGCGCGATAAAGCTAATGAATGAAATCGTAGACAATCGTCTGTATAATGAAGTCAAGGGCATATTGGAGCTTGCACGTTCGCGTACATACGCTGCCATAAACATCGCTATGGTTGAGGCGTACTGGAACATCGGCAAGCTGATAACAGAAACCGTTGGTGAAGATGGTCGTGCAGAGTACGGCAAACACCTGATGAAGTATTTATCCGAAAGGCTGACTTCTGATTTCGGCAAAGGTTTTGATGAAAGCAATTTACGTTATATGCGGCAATTTTACTTAACATTTCCGATTCGTGACGCGCTGCGCCATGAATTGAGCTGGACGCATTATCGAATGATAATGAAAGTGGAAAATCCGAATGCGCGCAACTATTATGTGGAAGAATCGTCAAAAGGCGGTTGGAGTACGCGGCAGCTTGAACGGCAGATAAACAGTTTTTGCTACGAACGGGTATTGTCGAGCCGAAACCGCGATGCTGTTCGCGACGAGATAATATTGAAAGAGCCGTACAAGAATTCGCTTGACGTTGTGAAAGACCCATATGTTCTGGAATTTCTGGGGCTTCGGCAAAATGACGACTTATACGAAACAAAGTTAGAAAACGCGCTCGTGAAACATATACAGAAGTTCCTGCTGGAACTCGGTCGCGGATTCACATTTGAAGCTCGGCAGAAACTAATCAGCTTTGACGGGGAACATTTCTATATTGACCTCGTTTTCTACAATTACATTCTCAAATGTTTCGTGTTGATAGACCTCAAGACCGGCAAGCTGACCCATCAGGACATCGGGCAGATGCAAATGCACGTCAACTACTACACGCGGGAGAAGATGAATGATGGCGACAGTTCGCCGATTGGGATTATATTATGCGCCGACAAGAGCGAATCGGTGGTGAGATATACCCTGCCTGAGCAGAACACACAGATATTCACTTCGAAGTATAAACTGTATTTGCCGACAGAGGAGGAATTACGGCGCGAACTGGAAGCTGAACAGAAATTCTTTGCAGAAGAAGCGGCGGTAAAAGACACGGATACGGAGGAAAAAACGAATGGCGAATAAAATAGCAGTCACGTTAGCCACGCTTGAAAGCGAGCTTCATGAAGTCAATTCAATAAGGAGCGGCACAAAATTGTACAATGCGGGGAAAGTTGAATTTGAATTGCGGAATGACGGCGAATACTGGGCGCAGGTCAGGGACAAATATGATACGCGCGGCGTAATCCTCAAATTTACGCGGAACGGTTCATACTTCGAGAGACATTATTGTAATTGCAGAACTGGCAACGACGGCAAGTGTTTATGCAAGCATATTGTCGCCACAATATTCGCCGTACAAGGCGGCATTATCGACTCAAACATTAAACTGGGTAAAACTGCGACTGTTAAAACCATTGTAAGTGAAAGCAACAAGGCAAAAGCTGTAGGGAGCGGAAGCCTCGATGTATTCGCTACGCCGATGATGATTGCGCTGATGGAAAAAGCCGCCTGCGAGTGTCTCGCTAACGGTTTAGAGCAAAGTCAGACATCCGTGGGAACGCAGATAAATGTATCGCACACAGCCGCCAGTCCGCTCGGAGCTGAGATTACAACGACCGCGACTGTCGAATATGTTTTCGGGCGTAAGATCGAGTTCAGCGTCACCGCCAGTGACGGTGCAGGCGAAATCGGTAGCGGCAAACATACCCGCGTTATAGTCGACGCAGTACGATTCATGGAAAAGGCAAACTCGCGGGTTGAGAATAAGTAATGCTAAAGATGTCATACGCCATCAAAAACGGCGGTTTAGTCCATGTCTCGGAAGTCGAGAGCGGATTGAAATGCGGCTGTACCTGCCCTGCCTGCAATGCGAAACTGATCGCCAGAAAAGGCAGTGTAAAAGAACATCATTTTGCGCACGCAAAATACGGGGACTGCCGAAAAGGTACGGAAACAGTATTGCATATGATGGCTAAATCGATTTTAGAAAAAGAAAAGCATATCAGGGTTCCTAAAGTGTACGTTTTAACTAAATTTACGGCTGGGCACTATCGAGAGCATGATTTCCCGCGAAAGAAACATGAATATGCGTTCGAGGAAATGTATATAAAGTTTGACAAAGCGGAACTTGAAAAAAGAGTAGATGATTTCGTCCCGGATGTTGCGTTATACAGCGGCAATCAGTGCCTGCTGGTGGAAATCAAGGTTTCGCATGGGATTGACGGAGACAAACTACAGAAAATACGAAGTGCGGACATCTCTGTGCTCGAAGTTGATCTATCAGCCATGAACGGTACCATAACCGAAAGCGCACTACGGGACATATTAATCGAAAACGTATCGAAGAAGAAATGGATTTACAACAAAAAGGCAGAATACTACAGGAAAGAGTGGCTGAATTTATGCGACAAATTACAGCCCTTGCGGAGGGAAAATATCAAAACGGAATATGAAGCCTACCGGTATTTTTACATAATAAACGACTGTCCGCAGAATAAGAGGATTCATAACGGGCGTCCGTATGCGAACATAAAAACAGATTGTTTTCCGTATGAATACTGTATCAATGTCGAATATGCTGATAATTATCTTCTCAATGAGATAGACCGTATTACATACGTTTACTGCTGCGGAAGAAACAAAATAAGTTCCGTTGGAGAACTCAAATCTTACATAGAATCCAAGAAAAAATTATAAAAAATATAAAAAATGCTCTGCACTATTACAAAATATGCAGGGCATTTTTTGTTTTATAACAAAAATAAATTAAAATCGGACGGAGGAGTCAAGTTGAAAAGCAAGGAAACGCTCATGCAATCGGAGCAAAAAAATGTAAAATTGATTGCGAAACATAAAAAGCGGTTACGAACTTTAATTGCGACGGCAATAATTTCAATCATGCTGACTATGCAGGTATTAGCCGCAGACGATGACATATGGACGAAAGCTAAGGCACTCATGCAGGATATATACAATAAGATTCTGCTTATTTCGACGGCGGCGGCGGTAGTCACAGCGGCAGTCGCTCTGCTTATGATGAATTTCTCGAAAAACGGCAGGACAGTTGACGAATCGCGGGCGTGGCTGAAACGAATCGTCATCACATGGATTATTCTGAACAGTTTAGGATTCATCGTCGCCTACATTTCGCCGCTGGTATCAGGCGGACAGTGGACGGGGTGAGTATGAATGGGTATATTAGACGGAATAGTGAAGTGGATAGCGGAACAGGTCATATGTGCAGTGTCTTAATTTTTAAGAGCGTTTTCTTCATTAACACAAATTTTCTTTATTTATTCATCAATCTAATTAAAAAACTCTTTTTTATGGTGATTGCATCATGAGGACATAGTTCGCTGCAGCAGTAACATCTGATGCACTTTTTATAGTCTGTTATTTTAATTTTTTTGTTGGACTCGTTTTGTTTTATCACTTTCTGCGGACAATTTTCCATGCAGATTTTACATTTTACGCATTTATCTGTTATATACGGCTTTGTATTGAGAAACAGGTTCATAAGCCCCTGAGCCATAGGCGAGGAAGTCATACTTATCATTCCCGGACCGTCCGGTAAAATCATGTCTTTTATAATATAATCGTCGATTTTTATACCGTTCTCCCCGATGACTTCGATTTCGTTTTCATTGCCGCAGTACCCCTGCGACACTGAATATTTTACAGTCGGCAAATCTTTTTCTATGCCCATAATCTTTGCGTTTATCACGTCGAGAGCAAATACGTTGTCAGAGGCGAGCAAAAGCCCGACATTGCGTGGGGTTCCGCCGCTTGGTCCGTTGCCCTCCATAGCGGTGACAGCGTCGGTAATACTGAACGACGGCGGACACATTGCGCATAAATCAACAAGCATTTCCGAAAATGTCTCTCTGGTAGTGTAGCGGGAGTGCATTTCGACTTTTTCAACGCCCGGGACGAGACCGAACATATTTTTAACCCCCGAACTCATCAATGCGAGCGCGTGTGTTTTCAGGCGGTTCAGATTTATTATGAAATCGCTCTCGTACGCGGGAGTGATTATATTAAACGTCTTTCTTTCGCCTTTGATTACTTTTGACATCTGCTTTGACGTCACGTCAAAATTCAGATTTACGCCGGTTCTCTCGGCTATTTCGTCATATCCCGTATATTTGTATATCCGCTTCAGCGAATTTTGCGTATAAGGACCGCCGGAACTGTCGGCTATAGTTATATTTTTCGGTTTTGCGAATTTTTTCAGCGCGTTTATAAAAGCCTCAAGCAGTTTGGGCGAAGTCAGCGCGAGAAAATCATATTTATCTTTTGCCATGAGCAGATTCGGCTTGATAACTATTTTGCTTTTGCCTTTCAGCGATTCAAACAGTTCTCCGTACTGCGATATGATATAATCTATAGCGCGGGTCAGATTTTCGCTTTCG
>WQYZ01000216.1 GCA_009780985.1 Oscillospiraceae bacterium
AAACTTCATATGCTTCGTTTACTTCCTTGAAGTTCTTTTCCGCATTTTTATCATTCGGGTTCATATCGGGATGATATTTTTTCGCGAGAGTTCTGTATGCTTTTTTTATTTCCGCTTCGTCCGCGCTTTTTGATATGCCGAGAACCTCATAATAATCTCTCTTGCTATCCGCCATTTTAATTTATCACCTCGATTTGCATTTATTTTTTGAATTTTCCCCGATTTCAAATAATTTTCCGTAGGGACGGGGTTTTCCCGCCCTATTATATCGGTTTTATCTTGCTGGCGAGAAAGCCCCGCCCCTACAAATGTAGATTTTCGTCTTTATTTCATTTATTCTTTAAATTCGGTATTTACATATTCGTCTCCGCCGCCGTTGTTGCCATTACCGCCGTTATTGTTGTCCTGATTGCTGTCATTATTTTGATAATTTGCCTGGTCGTTCGGATTTTGATTGTCCTGCTGATATATTTTCGCGGATATATCATAGAATTTTTTCTGCAGTTCTTCTGTCTCCGCTTTTATTGACGCAGAATCCTCTGAATTTACTATGGAGCGCAGTTTTTCTATAGCGTCTCTTACGGGCTGTTTTTCCGCGTCTGTGATTTTATCACCTAAGTCGGTCAAAGTCTTTTCGGATTGGAATATCATATGTTCCGCGTTGTTTTTAATTTCGATTTTTTCTTTTTGCCTCTTATCATCTTCCGCAAATTTTTCCGCTTCTTTAACGGCTTTTTCTATATCGGATTTGTTCATGTTAGTGGACGATGTGATTGTGATATGCTGTTCTTTTCCGGTGCCCTTGTCTTTCGCGCTGACGTTTACTATGCCGTTCGCATCTATGTCAAAAGTGACTTCGATTTGAGGCACGCCTCTCGGAGCCGGCGGTATGCCGTCGAGAGTAAATCTGCCCAAAGTAGTATTGCCGGAAGCCATTTCCCTTTCGCCCTGCAGAACGTGTATCTCGACGGAAGTCTGTCCGTCTGCCGCAGTCGAATAAACTTGGCTCTTTTTAACCGGAATAGTGGTGTTTCTGTCTATCAGTTTATTGAATATGCCGCCGAGAGTTTCGATACCCAAAGACAGCGGTGTGACGTCCAATAAGAGCAGATCTTTTACTTCTCCGCCTAAAACTCCGCCTTGGATAGCCGCGCCTATAGCGACACACTCGTCCGGATTTATGCCCTTGAACGGTTCTTTGCCGATAAAGTTGCGCACAGCATCCTGAACTGCGGGAGTACGCGTAGAGCCGCCGACGAGAAGCACTTTATCAACTTGGCTCGGCGAAAGTCCCGCGTCTGCGAGAGCTTGTTTTGTCGGACCCATAGTTTTCTCGACTAAATCTGCTGTCAATTCGTTGAATTTAGCTCTTGTGAGGGTTGCTTCGAAATGTTTCGGACCGCTTGCGTCGGCTGTGATAAACGGCAGGTTTATAGAAGTTGTCGCCATACCGGAAAGTTCTATTTTTGCCTTTTCTGCGGCTTCTTTGAGTCTTTGCAGCGCCATTTTGTCCTGTTTCAGATCTATTCCGTTGTCTCTTTTAAATTCGCCTGCGATCCAGTCGATAACTCTCTGGTCAAAATCGTCGCCGCCGAGCCTGTTATTTCCGGCTGTGGCAAGAACCTCAAACACGCCGTCGCTTATCTCCAACAGTGACACGTCGAACGTTCCGCCGCCGAGGTCGAATATCATAACTTTCTGCTCTTTGTCTTTGTCCATACCGTAGGCGAGAGCTGCCGCCGTAGGTTCGTTTATAATACGCAGAACTTCAAGTCCGGCGATTTTGCCCGCGTCTTTTGTAGCCTGTCTCTGCGCGTCCGAAAAATATGCCGGAACGGTTATAACCGCCTGTGTGACAGGACTTCCGATATACGCTTCCGCATCGGCTTTCATTTTTTGCAGTATCATCGCCGAGATTTCCTGCGGCGAATAAGATTTTTCATCGATTTTTACTCTGTGGTCTGTACCCATTTCACGTTTGATTGACGATATTGTTCTGTCGGGATTTGTTATTGCCTGTCTTTTTGCAACCTGTCCTACCATTCTCTCCCCGGTTTTGGAAAAAGCGACGACGGACGGAGTTGTTCTTGAACCCTCTGTGTTAGCGATAACTACGGGTTCTCCCCCCTCTAAAACAGCGACGCACGAGTTTGTCGTTCCAAGATCTATGCCTATTATTTTTCCCATATACTTAATTTTCCTCCATTTAATTTATTATAAATTTACTGTAAATATAACATGAATAATTCTTAATTTTTTACTTTAGTTTACAACTTTTACCATTGCAGGTCTTATAACTTTATCGCCTTTTATATAGCCTTTCTGTAAAACTTCGGCGACTGTGTTATCGGGTCTGTTTTCGTCCTGAGCATGAATTACTGCATTGTGCAGTTCGGGATTAAACGTCTCGTCTACAGCTTTTATTTCCTCAACTCCTATTTTAGCAAGGGAAGCCATAAACTGCGAATATATCATTTTAACTCCCTCAAAGATTTTCCCGGAATCCGTTTTGTCTGAATTGTCAGAACTTCCCGAATTATCAGTGTTAGCATTATTTGAATTATCGGCAAACTGAAGTGCGCGCTCAACATTGTCTATAACCGGCAGTATATTTTTCAGAACGTCAATCGCGGCGTCTGTATAGATACCTTCTTTTTCTTTAGTCGTTCTTTTCCTGAAATTTTCGTATTCCGCACTGACACGTAGGTATTTGTCATATAAAACGTCGTAATCTTCTTTTTTTTGCTTTAATTCATCGTGGAGTTTTTTTACTTCCTTTTTTAAATGTTTGCCGTCTTTCTCATCTTTTTCGTTATTCTCATTATTTTCTTTTTCCCGCTCTTTTTCGTCCTCGGCAGCCATATCCTTTTTATTTTCTGCAGTTTCACACGTAACATCGGCGATATCTGCCTTTTCAGTATCAACATCCGTTTTTTTATTTTCTGTAGTCTGCGTAGTTTCTTGATTTGGTTGATTGTCGTTGTCAATCATTTTTATTTTTTCCTCCCTGCATAAATTTTGAGTCGTCAATCGCAGTGTATGAATTTGTGTTTTCGTCTAATTCATTTTTTATAATATCAGCCATATTACCCGCAAAATATTCGAGTTTGGCTATTATTTTCGAATAATCCATACGTTTGGGTCCCATAACTCCGATAGCTCCCAGAATTTTGTCTCCGAGTAAGAAAGTCTTGAAAATAAAACTTGAATCCCCGCCGCTTGTTATCGAATTTTCCTCGCCTATATATATGCTGAGTGCATCGTGCGGGGAATGCGAAAAGATTTCCATGAGACTATTTTTATTTTCCATGAGATTTATAAGATTTTTCGCGCGTTCCACATCGTGGTATTCCGGCATATTCAATAAGTTTGTTGCGCCGTCGATATATATCTCCGCTTCGTTTATATCTTTTATTGCCTCGTATATCACTTTTAAAACGGGTGAAATAATGTTTGAATAACTGCCCATCATATTTTCCATATTCAAAATAAGAGGCAAAGAAACGGTATTTATGTCTATATTTATAAGATTATTATTCAGGACTTTTTTCAAATGCTCCAAAATATCAGAATTTATGTCGGTTTTGCTGTATATGTGTTTTGTTTTGACGATATTAATCGACGTTATAATAACGAGCAGAAAATTGTTCAGATCAAAAAACACAATATCTATTTTTACTATGCTTAAAGAGGTTGATTTCGGCGTCATGGAAACAGACATAAGCGAAGTCAGCGAGGACATTAATTTTCCAGCCTGTTCAATTATTTTATCCAATCGGGAGATTTTTATATTCAGATTTTCGTTTATTTCTTTAATCTCTTTTGAAGTCAGCCTGTAATTTTGCATCAAATCGTCCACATATACTCTATAGCCGAGGCTGGAAGGAATTCGCCCTGCCGACGTGTACGGCTGTTCAAGAAGTCCGAGCTGTTCCAGCTCGCTCATAGTATTCCGTATAGTTGCCGGAGACAAATCTATATTGTAATAGTCGACTAAATATTTTGACCCTACCGGTTCGCACTTTTCGATATAAGTGTCAACGACCGCTTTTAAAATTAATTTTTTTCGCTCATTTAAATCCAAAATTTTCACCCCCTGTCTGAATCTGTACTATTGTGAAATTAGCACTCTGATATGCTTAGTGCTAATTTATATAAAGAATTTACCACTTTTTACGGAATATGTCAAGAGAAAATGTTTTTTATTATTGTAAATTAACTGTGAACATATTTGTAATATAAGAGTTCTTATAGAATTTTTCACAAAAACATGGTATAATTTTTTTGTTATATAAAAATTTCAGGAGGCAAAAAATTATGGACCAGATGATTCAGCAGATAATCGAATACAGCCAGAAATACAAAGTTTATTCGGAAGAGGAAATAAAAAGCATAGCCGAATATTTAGTCGGAAAAAACACTTTCGAACGGGTAATTCCGATACTTGCCCAGCCTAACGAAACATATTACAGCCATTATTATGAGCATGTGAAAGACATCGCCGACGGCGTGAAAAAAGACCCGTCGCTTTTCCCGAGACTTGGAAGATATTTAAAACTTCTTGAATACATGAAAAGCCAGATGTATACAAGATTTGTCGCGGGCATGATAGACAATGAGCTATCTGTTGCTGATATATTTATCAAAGGCGGTCTCGGAGAGGAAAGTCTTCTCTATTATGCGGCATCGGAAATTAATTATAAAGTAAATCTAAAAGAGGTTTTGGAAAAAGTATACGAAACAAAACCTAACGCTATTATAAATTATTTAAATGGAAAAGACTTGCAGACGCGTCAAAGATTTCCGGCAGCCGCATTTTTGCTGGGTAAGACCGGAACAAGTCAGAAAAAGCAGTCGATATTCTCAAAAATATTCGGCAATTCAAAAAATATAGATAAGATTGAAGAACAGTTCAATTCCGATATGACGGCTTCGATTTTAGTCAATCTGAGAGTATTGCACAAAGGCAGTTTAGAAAAATATCTCGGCGCGCTCTCCGCCGAAGATGCCAAGTTTTTCGAACATATTCAAAAAAGCCAGAATGTAAACAGTTTCGCAACCGATAAACTGGAAAACATATCTTTTATTCTTTTCAGGGCGTTCTATTTTTCGGATTGCAAAATTGAGACATTCAATAAAAGAATGTCTGTTTTATGTTCGGTTGATTATACTGCGTTTTTGAACCGTTTAGCGGCGTTGATTCCTTTGAAAGGGGTTAATGTCGGAAATGCAAACAACGACAATTATTTATTGGAAGCGGACGAAGATTTTAGCGAAGAAAACGAAGAACAGGAAGCCATTGAAGAAAACGAAAAAGTTAAAGAGGATAAAAAGAAAAAAGAAGATGAAATTAATAGAAGAAACAAAAGTGTTGCAGATTTTTTAATACATTTGACTTTCATTTTCAAAAACGCAGATATTGATTTGGCTTATCTTCTTGCGTGGGCTGTCGGAAAATCAATCTACCGTCCGTCGGTTTGGGAATATGCGGTTAAAAATTATTTTTTAAGCGGCAATAATATTTTTGACAGCAAAGTTATCGAAAGAACTGAACAAATAGCATCGCCTGCGGAGTATATGTATCTGAACTGCTACATGGGCATAGAAATTGAAACTGCAAAAGCCGAAAAGATATTAATTGATATGCTTAAAAATTATATAGAGACAAATTTCGGCGACGAACATGACGAATTAGTTATAAGCTGGCTCGAAGGCGATATTCCCGAAGAAGAACTTGCGTCTGTGCCGCCGCTCGGGGGAGTTTTCGGCAGGGCAAATAACAATTTCTATTATCAGGTAAATTCCCCGTCTTTCGATTTCGATATGGCTGTAGCGTTAATTCACGATAAATCGCCGGTGTACGCGAGATATTTGAAATATATTTCTTTCGGAGGTCATATACACAGAGTGAAACTGCAAATAAAAATTTTATCAAAGCTGTTCAATTACGCTCAGGGAAAAATTGTAGAAATAATCGAGAAGCATGTTGACGTCGTTCAGACAGTTGCGAAAATCGCGGAGTCTTCGACCGATTATTACAATAAAACAAAAAAATTCGATAAAGTCTTTATAGAAACTATGATACAAAAAGACCCGTCTGTGGCAGTCAAAGCAATGGAAACGGCAAATGCGGACGGAAGATTATATCTGTTCGACGTATTATATGAAAAATGTCCCGGTTACGACCCCGATTTCTTAATTTCGTGTCTCGGCGACAAATCGAAGAAAGTCGCGCAGCACGCTTTGGCTTTTCTGTATCCTAAAAAAGAATATATCGAAAAGATACGCCCGCTGCTTGACGCGAAGAAAAAAGACCTGCGCGAATCAGCGGAAAAACTTATGGCTTCATATGAAGGCAGAGCAAATATGGGCGGCAATGACCCGGAATCCGGCGGCGAAGCCGATATTATATCGTACTGTACGCGCAATTTCCCGAAAGGCGGGATGCGTTCTCTCGTTTGGGCAATATCCGGAGATTTGCCTGCCGTAAGAATGAAAGGCTCGGATATAAACGCAAACGAGGTTATAATCCAATGCTATTTGTATCAGTATCTTACTTTAAGTTCCATTGAAATACCGACTTCGGCAAACAATATACGCGCAATTTTAAACGACGACGATTTGAGAAAAGTATCGGAACAGGTATATTCACAGTGGATAAACGAAAATTCACCGACTAAACATAAATCTGCCGCGCTTTTTTTTGCCGTTCACGCGAACGACGCAAATATTCTGATTTTAAAAAAACAGATTGAGGATTGGGCGGACAATTCGAGAGGCGCAATAGCGGCGGAAGCCATTAAAGCCATGGCTCTCGGCGGAAGCGACTTGTCCCTTATGACAGTTGACAGCATGAGCAGAAAGTTCAAAAACAAACAGGTTATGAAAGCCGCAAAAGAAGCGTTTGCGTTAGCCGCAAAATCTCTCGGGGTATCAACTGAATCTCTCGGCGACAGGATTATCCCGACACTCGATTTTAACGAGAGAGGCGAAAAATACATAGATTACGGTTTGCGTAAATTTAAAGCGATTATATCCGCAGATATAAACATGGATATAACGCTTGAGGACGAAAACGGCAAACTTATAAAGTCGCTTCCGAAACCCGGAGTTAAAGACGACGTTGAAATTGCAGATAGAGAGAAAAGAGATTTCGCCGCGCTCAAAAAAACTCTCAAAACCGTTGCCGCAACGCAAATATCCCGTCTTGAAGCCGTTTTGTCGTCGTGCAGAAAATGGACCTGCGAAGCGTGGGAAAATCTGTTTATAAAAAATCCGATAATGCACGTTTTTTCAACAGGCTTGATTTGGGGAATTTACGATAAAAATAATAAATTTACAGACACATTCAGATATATGGAAGACGGCAGTTTTACCACAGTCAGTGAGGACGAGTTTGATTTTGATAAAGTCAAAGGCGGTGAACTCTCAATATCGTTGCCTCACCCGTTGGATATGGCAAAATTGGATCCCAAGCTCGCGGGCAAATGGAAACAGCAGCTTGACGATTATAATATAGTTCAACCGCTTGTTCAATTAGACCGTCCGATATATAAACTCGAAAAAGACGAGGAAAAACAAATTGTTTTATCGAGATTCGGCGGGAAGAAAATGCTTGGTATAACGTTATTGAACAAATTACAAAAATTAAACTGGAACAGGGGCTCGGTTCAGGACGGCGGAGGATTTTCGACAATGTATAAAGAAGACGAGGACGCAAAAATCGGCGTG
>WQYZ01000217.1 GCA_009780985.1 Oscillospiraceae bacterium
AATAGCGCGCTCCCGCTTTACGGTAAAGTTTCATAAGTCCGTCGGAGTCAAAATTTTCAGCTTTCCACATAGCGCATATATCTTTATAGCCGAATTTTGACGGGTGTCCGTAATGTCTCAGATGGTAAAGATATTGAGGCGAGCCCTGAATATACATATTTCTTGCGTACCAGTCGCCGCACATAGGCACGCTTTGCGCTCCCCAGTGGCTCCATATGCCGAATTTGGCATCTGAAAACCATTTAGGACAATCGAATTGAGTCAGAGATTCAAATGTCGGTTCAAATTTTTTAACAGTGTTCATATGAATTTTCTCCTTAATTATTAATATTCTGCCGTTATATTCAATAAATGATTTATACCGGAATTATAACATTAATTCTAAGGTTTGTCAATAATTTGACTGTGTTTGTAAAAAAATAATATTTCTAAGGTTCGAGCCTGTTAATATCTCTTGGAAACATAGTTGCGTAACGCACATTTTGATATCCCAGCAGTTTGGCAGTAAATCTTTCCAGTCCTAATCCTAAGCCTCCGTGCGGAGGCAAACCGTATTTGTGCGCCATCAGGTAGCTTGAAAATTCTTCTGTATTCATACCCCGATTTTCCATTTTGGCAATCTGGCTTTGATAATCATGTATACGCTGCCCGCCTGTAGTAATTTCCATACCGCGGAACAGCAAGTCAAAACTCTCTGTGACTTCCGTATTTTCACGGGAATCCATAGTATAAAACGGACGTTTGGAAGATTTGTAGTGCGTCACAAATACAAAATCGCAACCGGTTTTCTTTTTTATAATTTCGCAGAGGAGCTTTTCTTCTTCTGGGTCGAAATCTTCAAAGTCGATTATTTCCCGTTTATAAATTTCGGCAATCATTTCTTTGGATTCGGTAAAAGTCATCTCCGGAATCTCAGTAATTTCCGGCATATTAACTTTTAAGAGCGCGAGTTCGCCGGCGTAATATTCGCGCAGTAAAGCAAATATTTCCGCAAGCATTTTTATTTCAAGTTTCATAATATCATAAAAGCTCTCAATGAATCCCATTTCGAGGTCAACGCTGGTATATTCATTGATATGCCGCGATGTGTCGTGCTTCTCGGCGCGGAAAACAGGCGCGATTTCGTACACACGCTCAAATACGCCGACCATGATTTGCTTATAAAACTGCGGGCTTTGCGTGAGATATGCCTCTCTTCCGAAGTAGTCCAGTTTGAAAATATTCGCGCCTCCTTCGGCTCCGCTGAAAACGATTTTCGGCGAGTGGATTTCTGTGAATCTGTTTTCGTCAAAAAACTTGCGCAACCCGCGGCATATACCGGCTTGAATTTGAAATATTGCTCGTTCTTTGTTATTGCGCAGCGTGATTGGTCGGTAATCAAACATCGTTTCAAAAGATGTGACAATCTCTTTGTTGTTAATCACAACCGGCGTTTCCTGCGCGGGCGCAGACAAACACTCAAACGATATTAACCGTACTTGAATACCGGTCCGGCTCCGTTCGTCGCTGATAACTTCTCCGGTAAAGACAACGCTCATATTGTCGCAAAGCTCGGATATTTTAAATTTTGAATATTCTTCAGAATAGACGCATTGCAATAATGACCGCTTGGTCTTCAAAATGACAAAAGCAAAACCTGACATTTCGCGGATTTTATAAATTATTCCGTGAATTTTAACGGTATTTCCTATATTATTTGTTAATTGTTCCGCTTCGACATGCGGTAATGAAAAATGACTGTTGATGTTTATCATAATAAACAACCCCCGTAATTCTTAATTTATTAAATAATTCAATATATAAAAATTACGGTTATATCCAGTCCGGCATAATCCATATGCCGCATATTATCACTTCCTCTCAAAACTCTCAAAATAAAAATCACCTTACCGTAGTGTCGGTATGGTGATATGAAAACATAATTAAAAATACAAATAAAAAAGCTACGTCATTCATCACACAGGCACAACACTTCTAAGCACTTGCACCCATGGGAAAACGTCACAGCCGTCGTAATCCGTTTTCTGCAGGAGCAAGTGCTATGTATCATTATCAATGCTCAGATGAACAATAAATAGCGACATAAAAATACCTCAAAAATTAATTATATATTTTTTATTATACTAAATTTATCTTTAAATTTCAAGCGTCAAAACATAAAAAATAAATATATTTTGTAAATTTTAATCAATAAAAACACAATATTTATTGTCATGTAAAAAAAATTAAAAAATTTTCTTGACATAATCATATATATATGATAAAATAAATAATAACTGAACTTGGTAGAAAATTCTGACAAACTTTGTTTGTCGGATTTTCAACAAGTTCAGTATGTGAATATGTATATGTAATTTTATATATTTTAAGGATATTTTCATTTATGGATATTGGCGTTTCCGAATTATCAAAATTAACGGAACTTTCAGCCGCAAAAAAAGCGGTTGGTTTAAATCAGACAAAAAAAGCCGTGAACGGCGGCAAAGCTAAAAAAGTATACGCCGCAAAAGACGCGGACGGATTATTTCTGCTCCAGATAAAAAGATTGTGCGAAAGCAAATCAGTCCCTCTCGACGAGAGTGCGACGATGTCTGAGCTTGGGTCCGTGTGCGGCATTGAAGTGGATTGCGCAGTCTGCGCAATTATAGAATAAATTATAATATATTTATTCATCTGTTTTTTGAAACAATCAGAAATTTGAAATTTTATGGTTTTGATTTCTGTTTGTATAAATTAATTATTAATAAAATAAAAAGAAAGAGAGGTGAAAATTGAGTGCCGACATTTAACCAGTTAGTAAGACAAGGGCGTAAAAAATCTACCTATAAGTCAAATTCCCCTGTTCTTCAAAGGAGCGTGAATCTGAAAAAGAATATTCCCATAGATTTGCCGTCTCCGCAAAAGAGGGGAGTTTGCACCAGGGTGCTGACGAAAACTCCGAGGAAACCTAATTCGGCTTTGAGAAAAGTTGCCAGGGTCAGAAGCGTGAACGCTATGGAAGTATGGGGATATATTCCCGGAATCGGACATAATCTTCAGGAGCACTCCGTCGTTCTTATAAGAGGCGGAAGAGTGCGTGATTTGCCCGGCGTGCGTTATCATATAATCAGAGGTACGCTTGACACCCAGGGAGTTGCCAACCGCAAACAGGGACGCTCAAAATACGGGGCAAAAAGAGCAAAAGCCACCGCCGCTAAAAAATAGCAGAATCTAAAGACATTATAGTGAAAGAAAAAGAAATGTTTGTGCTTGAATAATTAATTTATACGGACAGAAATTGAGAAAAACAAATAGAGTAAAAGAGTAAATTTATAAAATTATACAGGCGCCAAACGAGAGCATACTGAATATACTGAGCTTCGCTCAGTGGGTTCAGTTCATCTTTCGAGTACCAATGATGTCATGAATCTTTTTTATTTAATCTTAATTTTAAAAATTATGAAGGAGGGAAGCAGTGTGCCAAGAAGAGGTAATGTTCCTAAAAGAGACGTTTTACCTGACCCAATGTACAATTCAAAGTTAGTGACAAAGCTGATAAACAATATTATGTTAGACGGCAAAAAGGGTATAGCCCAAAGAATTGTTTATGACGCTTTCAAAGTCGTTGAAGAAAAGTCAGGGAAGAACGCTCTTGAAGTATTTCAGACCGCGCTTGATAATATAATGCCGGCACTTGAAGTTAAGGCGCGCAGAATGGGAGGCTCGACATATCAGGTGCCCATGGAAGTGCGCCCGGAGCGCAGACTTACTCTGGGATTGCGCTGGATAACGTCATTCTCGCGGGGCCGCGGCGAAAAGAATATGAGCGACCGCCTTGCGGCGGAAATACTCGACGCTGTGAACAACACCGGCGCATCGGTTAAAAGACGCGACGACATGCACAGAATGGCTGAGGCTAACAGAGCATTCGCCCATTACAGATGGTGATTTATATAGTGAGATATTTACTGCAGCAGTTAAGTGAATAGATGAAAAGTGATTATAATATTATAATATTTGCGTAAATTGGCATAATATATAATATTGTAAAAAAGTTTAGATAAGTAAGGAGAAAAATTTTTAATGCCACGAGAATATAGCTTGCAAAATACCCGCAACATCGGCATAATGGCTCATATAGACGCCGGAAAAACGACGACGAGCGAACGTATTCTCTACTATACGGGTAAAACGCATAAACTCGGAGAGGTTCACGAAGGAGCCGCGACAATGGACTGGATGGAGCAGGAGCAGGAGAGGGGAATAACAATCACTTCCGCCGCGACCACCTGCTTTTGGAAAGGCAACAGGATTAATCTTATAGATACTCCCGGGCATGTCGATTTTACCGTTGAAGTAGAGCGTTCCCTGAGGGTGTTGGACGGTTCTGTGACGGTCTTCTGCGCTAAAGGCGGAGTTGAGCCGCAGTCTGAGACGGTGTGGAGACAAGCGGACAAATATGGAGTTCCGAGAATGGCTTATGTAAATAAGATGGACATAATGGGCGCGAACTTTTTCAGAGTGGTATCCATGATTAAAGAGCGTCTGAAAGCAAATGCCGTGCCTATACAAATTCCGATAGGAGCCGAAGAAAGCTTCGTAGGAATTATAGACTTAGTAGAGATGAAATCTTATGTATATATGAATGACTTGGGAACTGACATAAAGATTGAGGATGTCCCAAGCGAATATACGGATAAAGCCCACGAATACAGGGCTTCGATGATAGAGGCGATAGCCGATACAACCGAAGAGCTTCTCGAAAAATATCTTGACGGAAAAGAATTGACTGATGAAGAAATAAAAAGCGCAATCAGAACAGCAACCATTAATAATAAAATTGTTCCGGTCGTATGCGGAACGTCCTATAAAAACAAAGGCGTTCAGAAATTATTGGACGCTATTGTGGATTATCTGCCGTCCCCGTTGGATATACCCGATATAACGGGAACAAATTCAAAAACCGGCGAGTATGATTCAAGAAAGACAGACGATAATGAGCCGTTTGCGGCTCTCGCTTTTAAAATAGCGACGGACCCGTTTGTGGGCAGATTATGTTTTATCAGGGTATATTCGGGAACTGTGACTTCGGGTTCGGCTGTATATAATTCAGTGAAGGGCGAAAGGGAGCGTTTAAGCAGGATTGTGCTTATGCACTCAAACCACAGGGAAGACGTGGACCAGATATACGCGGGGGATATTGCCGCGGTCGTCGGAGTTAAAAACACTACGACAGGCGATACCTTATGTGCAGAAAGCGCGCAGATAGTTTTGGAGTCCATGGATTTCCCGGAACCTGTTATCAGAGTTGCGATTGAGCCCAAGACAAAAGCAGGACAGGATAAAATGGGAATCGCTTTATCAAAGCTCGCGGAGGAAGACCCGACGTTTAAGAATTATACGGATGAAGATACCGGTCAGACAATTATCGCCGGAATGGGCGAACTTCATCTGGAAATTATAGTTGACAGGCTCCTGCGCGAATTTAAAGTCGAGGCGAACGTAGGCAAACCGCAGGTATCGTATAAAGAGACGATAAGAAAGAGCGCGACGTCGGATACGAAATACGCTCGACAAACCGGCGGGCACGGACAATACGGTCATGTTAAAATCACTGTAGAGCCCAATGAGCCCGGAAAAGGTTATGAGTTTATAAATAAAATCGTCGGGGGAGTTATCCCGAAAGAATATATCCCGGCAGTTGACGCGGGGATACAGGGCGCGATGCAGACAGGAGTGTTGGCCGGATATAACGTCGTGGACGTAAAAGTCACTCTGTTTGACGGTTCGTATCACGAGGTTGACTCGTCGGAGCTTGCGTTTAAAATAGCGGGTTCTATGGCGTTTAAAGACGCTATGGCGAAAGCCGCCCCGGTTTTGACGGAGCCGATTATGAAAGTGGTCGTTACTGTGCCCGATGATTACATGGGCGATGTTCTCGGCGATTTGAACTCAAGAAGGGGTATGATACACGGTATGGAGCCGATATCCGGAGCCCAGCAGATAAACGCGGATGTTCCGCTATCCGAAATGTTCGGATACGCCACGGATTTGCGTTCAAGAACGCAGGGCAGGGGAACATACACAATGGAACCCAGCCATTATACCGAAGTTCCAAGAAGTATTCAGGACACGATAATAACCGGCGGCAGAAAATAATTAATAAATAACAATTAATAATTAAAAATAATAAATTTAATTTTATTAATTTAAAAAGGATTTAAAGGAGGAAAATTTTACAATGGCAAAAGCTAAATATGAAAGAACCAAACCCCACGTAAATATAGGAACAATCGGACATATTGACCACGGAAAAACAACGCTTACGGCGGCTATAACAAAAACTTTGGCAATAGGAGACCCGACAGTGGAATTTTTGAGATACGACCAGATTGACAACGCGCCCGAAGAAAAGAAAAGAGGCATTACGATCAATACACGTCACGTTGAGTATCAGACAAAAAACAGACACTACGCTCACGTTGACTGCCCGGGACATGCCGACTATATCAAGAACATGATTACCGGCGCGGCTCAGATGGACGGCGCGATTCTCGTTGTTTCCGGCGCGGACGGTCCTATGCAGCAGACAGTCGAACACGTGCTTCTTGCGCGTCAGGTCGGCGTTCCCGCGATGGTCGTCTTTATGAATAAATGCGATATGGTTGACGACCCCGAACTTCTCGATATCGTTGAAATGGAAGTCAGAGACTTGCTTAATAAATACAACTTCCCAGGAGATGACACGCCGATAATCAGGGGTTCCGCAAGAGACGCTCTCGAAAGCACTTCAAAAGATTTAAGCGCTCCCGAATATAAATGCATATTTGAGCTTATGGATGCAGTCGACAGCTATATCCCAACTCCCGAGCGCGCGGCTGATTTGCCGTTCTTAATGCCTGTGGAGGATGTTTTCTCTATCACGGGACGCGGAACGGTTGCAACGGGAAGAGTTGAGAGAGGCACTCTCAAACTCAACGAAGAAGTCGAAATAGTCGGTCTTATGGACGCGCCGAGAAAAACGGTCGCCACAGGTATCGAAATGTTCCATAAACTCCTCGATTCCGCGACTGCGGGCGACAATACGGGAATTCTTTTGAGAGGCGTTCAGAAGAACGAAATCGAGAGAGGACAGGTTCTGGCTAAACCCGGTTCAATCAAACCGCACAAAAAATTTAAAGGACAGGTTTACGTTCTGACAGAAAAAGAAGGTGGGCGTAAAAAACCGTTCTTCAATAATTACAGACCGCAGTTTTATTTCAGAACTACGGACGTCACAGGGATAATCACGCTTCCGAAAGACGTTGAAATGTGCAATCCCGGCGATAACGTTGAAATGAATATTGAACTCATCACTCCTATCGCAATTGAAAGAGGTTTAAGTTTCGCTATTCGTGAAGGCGGTAAGACCGTCGGTTCCGGTCGTGTTACTGAAGTAGGCGAATAATTTAATCAAGTAATAAATAAATAATTTGGCGCGGTTTTTATACCGCGCCTGTTATATTAATTAACTCGAAATCACAACCTTACATTATAATTATAGAAAAACCTGCCGATTCGATTGGATTCGGCAAGTTTTTCTATATAGATTTTTTTATCTTTGTTTAATTATTTAACGAGAAGTTTTTTTCTGAAAATAACAACGCCTGCTGCAGCGATTACCATAACTGAGAATATAGCCAATGTATTGTCGCCTGTCGTAGGAGCTGTGGTTGCCGGAGCTGCTGGA
>WQYZ01000218.1 GCA_009780985.1 Oscillospiraceae bacterium
CGAAATTGCCGTTGACTGACGACAGCCCTGCGAGAAGTCCTGCCGATTTCGCCTGCATAATCGCATTATAGTACCATTTGTCTGACGTTACGTCGCTGTATGCCGTTGTGGCTGCGTCTGCTTGCGGTAATCTCAGCGCGTTTGCCATCATCTGAATGAATTCCGCTCTCGTTACTTGACTTTCGGGGCTGTAAATCGTTCCCTCGTCGTTCATGCCGTTGACTAACTTCTTTGCCGCCGCGAGTGTCACATTGTCATAATACCATGCAGTTTTCGCTACATCCGTAAATTTAGGCGTATATTCGACAACTACATATTCGCTGTTCGTGTTGCTCTGTATTACCACCGACCCTTTCGAACTCGTCCCTGCCCATTTGTGCGGGACAAATCCCCATGCCGATTTACTGTCTTTCCTTGTGTATGCACCGTAATACTTCGGTTTCACAGATGTATTTAACGGTATTATGCGTTCTATATTGCCTGTGAAATTAGTAATTCCCGCGATTACCGCGCCGTTTTCGTCAATCAGTTCGAGTTTGAACTCAACAATCGGGCTCAATGCTCCGTCAACTTTTTCGCTCGCACTCATATCCGTTACCGTGACTTTAATCGAAATGTCTCCTTTTCCAGCTGTTAATGTATTATAATTGGGGATAAGGCTCGTTATATTTACAGGTATATTGACCGTTCCTACAGGAGTTTCAAAAGTAAATACAAACGGTTTATCCGCCGATTTCGTATCGGCATAAGTTGATGTGAGCAGACTTGCCGGGATTGACAAAGTGGAAGCGGGAGAAGATGTCGATTTAAACGAAATGCCGCCACTTCCGTATGAATTTTTTATTGCATTTACGGATACTGCCAAATTACTTCCGTTTAATATAATATTTTCATTATTGCCGTTAGAAGTAGTTGATGCGTCACTTTCTATAACACCACTTCCACCGGAAGACGGAGAATAGTATATGCCATTATTATTGCTATTAACTGTAAATCTTGCTTCAAGCGTTCTATATGTCGTTGCGGTGAATGTATACGTTGCATTTGCACTGACTTTTGCATTATTTTCATACCAACCGTCGAATGTATATCCGCTATTGGGCGTAGCTGTCAGCGTTACAGAATCACCTAAATCAAATGTGCCGCCACCTGAAACTGTTCCACCTATTCCCGCTGTAGCTGTAATTGTGTAAGTTGGCAGTTGATCCACCACAGTAAAATTCAGAACCAAAACGGGACTGTAATCCATTCCCTCTTTATACGCAGAGGCGTATATACTTACATCTTTTGTCAGCGTTATAGGACCGGTGTAAGTCTGCCTTGTTCCTACCGAACATGGGCAGGAACCATCGGTCGTGTAATAAATTGTGGCTCCTTCTGTTGCCGTTGTCAATATCAATTCTGTACCCGTAACGACAGTGTCACCTGTAAGATTCGCGGTTGGTTTTGCCGCCTTTTCTTTATCTACCGCTGTTTGATTCGGAAGTGCCACGTCCACGCTGATTGTATTGACGATTTGTGTGCCTTCCACCATTAATGCGATTTCTGCCGTGCCTGACATTTCGCCTACCAACGTAAAAGTCGCCGTAGAATTATTATCGGTCACAGATTCGCTGTTTACGGAGACAAGCATCGGAGAATTTGACACGGCTGTTATCTTTTTATTTATACCAGCCTCTGCCGGTAATAATGTCACGGAAATCGTCCTTATCTCGCCGTAATTCAAACTGACCGATGTAGGACGGTAAATAGTTTTGGGTTCGAGGGCTATCTTCACATCGCACTGATAATTGTCAGCCATATTAACGCCCGCATAGCTTTCAACCGACTTGTTAATCGCAAGCCCTAATGTATCGCTTACTGTAAATTTATCGTCCAAAGGAATTATCCGCACAATTCGGGTATAACTCTTCTGTGAATCATTAGGGTCTTGCTCTGCGCCTACAAAAGCAATGTCATAATCGCCCGCATATCCCGACAACACGATGTTTGATTTTGTGAGCAGACTTGTATCCATGTATTTGTCGAATACGATTTCAATGTAATCTTCGTAACCTGCTGCACTTTTTACCGTCGGAGCAGTTGTCGATGTCATACCGATATTAATTTCGGTTTGCGGCGGCGGTACGGGCAGCCAGTCGCTGTAGGTTGTGTCGTATCCGTCTTTTTCATATTTGACCTGCCACCAGCCGAACGGCACATCCCAGGCGTACTGCCCGTCAGAATCGGTGTAAAGCGGGTTTGCTTGGTCGTACTCAGAGGCGTCCCACACTTCGGGATTGCTACCGTCCGCCGATGCGCTGTGGTAAACCGTCGTTTTCACGCCGGACAACCGGTTTGACGGCACAGCTTCATAGACGTAGCCGGAGGGGTCTTGCGCGGGAATAGGCTCTTGAGCATTACCGCTACCGCTGATTCCATTGTTTCCGTCAGGATTTATACAAATAGCACCGGGTGGGCACGGATTGCATTTTATTTCTGAAGCCATTTGCCTTATTTCATTCATTCTTTCTTTAATTAAGTAATCTGCTGCTGTTCTCGCGAAAAGGTCAACAATTATCCATGCGACCCCTGCGATTGCCGAACTTGGATTAACCACAACTGAATCAATCAGCCCAAATTTTATCATTATATCGCCAAAAAGTGCCAGCGAATAAACAGAAATTTCAACTGAAAGAGCTTTTATTTTTCCAATCAACTCATCAGAATCAGGACAATCCTTATATTTTGAATATAAAGCTTTCAAATCCATAAGATTTGAAAGCTGGCTTTCCAAATCAATTACTCCGAAAAATTTATTTGCGGTCTCTAAAACGCCAGAGATTTTTTCTATAACTTCAATTGCATTTGTAAATGGAATTCTTTTAGCTGAAAAATTTGGTAATTTGTCTCTTTCGGTTGATAAAAATTTTATTGTAGATTTAATACCTTGACCAAGTTCATTAAGTATCGAATTTGCTTTGTCAATATATCCGTTTAATTTATTTATACCGTCTAAAATCTCAGATGCATCCAAGTTCGCACTTGTAGCGGCAGTTTTTAGGATACGTAAAACAGGTTCATTTAACGAGCTTTGAATTTGATATTTTAAATTATTGTCGATATCAATCATTGTATAGAGCCCTGTATCGGTGTCAATTTTAGCAAGTATTTTACCCGATGTAGTCGTAACAACAGAATACCCATCATTAATAAGTTGCTCTTCACTCAATCCATAACAACTGCTCGTTTCCATATTAACATTCATATCGCCAATGGAATAACTCATATTGTTGTCGCTAATTGAAATACCATCGAATAAATCCGGCATTTGATTTGATATAATTTGTCTGATCTCATCATTTGTTTCTTCGTCACCGCCAAAATCAAAATTTAACAAATTGTTGATTTCATCATTCGCATCATTGATCATTTCTCTATCAATTATAAATTGTTCCCCTTCGCCCGACGAATAATTTGCTTCAATTGATACGGGCACATTATAGCTGTTGTATTCGTGCGTACCAATCCACAAGCCTTTCGTGCTGTCGTATGCTGTTTCTATTACCGTAGAATTTCCGTCGCTGTCTTTTGTTATAACATAAACTGCGCTGGCGGCGTCAGGATTTGTTAGTTCTACGGTAAATGTAAAGAGCGGATATCCTGGGTTAAAATAATAAATCTGCCTTATCGGATTCGGGTGAATAAAATCAAACACTGTTTGCTGTTCTGCATGAGCGAAGTTTATCATTGTTACTTTTGAAATATCCGCACTGGTAATATTATAAAGCAGTTCTTTAACTTCCGTTTTTACCGTTACGTCTGTACTTGGCGGTGTAACTTCTGCATATATCTCGTGATACGAGTATGTGTACGAATTTACGAGATCAAAGTACATATTCCAGCTTCCAAAAGCATTAGCTTCCGTAGATTCTACTTCTACATCGTTGTCGAACACTTTAATAGCACTTTTAGGTTCGGCAACTCCACTGACATATACGGTTTTATTACCCGTTTTTTCCGGTACTTGTATTGTAAGCGAAACCGCTTCGATAACTGCGGTTCCGATTGGCTGAAGCATTTGATTTCCTTGATACGTGAAGTTTATAAAAGCGTTGACTGCGTAACTTCCCGTTGTTACGGGCATTACATAAAAGCGCACAATGCCGGTCGGATTAAGGGTTTGAACTTCGATACCGGTCGGTGTTATTCTATAATTGCACTGGACGCCATCTAATGTTACGCTGTTGGAAACAAACACGCAACCGTCCGGTATTGAGACGCTGACTGTAAAATTGCTTGTATCTTTCGCGTATTTCGCGTCAAACGAATATTCGGCGCGAATCATAATTAAACTGCCTACGGCAATTCCCGTTTTATTTGCTGTAACCGAAGTATTGTTTGCGTTTGTGTAATATAAACTCATCTCGTCGAGTTTGGGAATTGATAAACTGTCAATAACTGAAATAGTTCCCGGAGTTATATCGACCGTCTTTTTAATATAATCGGTATTTTCAATGAGACCAACAGCCGCAAAATCCGATAAATTTGCAAGCTGACGAATTAACTGACTATTGCCGATAAAGACAATATTATATGTCCCCGCAGGCAAAACCCCGCTTGTGAAGCTGTTCCCATTTGAATAATATGTCGCGACATATTTGCCTGCATTATCGTATAACAGAGCCATATCATTGCTGTTTGCCGACGCATAGCCGAGAGCTTCCCACGAGCCGTTCTGCAGGAATGACAGAGATGCGGAATTTGCGCTGTTTTGAATTGTGAACGTCGTTTCTGCATTTGCCATGTTTCCCGTAATATCAACTGCGGAAATTTTTATTACATCTTCCAGATTTATCGTGTTGTCCTGTATGACAATCGACATGCCGGATAAAGTAAACTCTGTGATTTCTTTGTTCTGCGTGTTATTATACAGTGTGAAGTTTATATTTTTTGCGCTGAAAAGCTGAATTGTAAACGGCGTGTCATCCGAAGTATACGAAGCTGTATAATCCATAGCAAGGCTTACAGGTAAACCGTCAACTTTTACGAGGTCTATATCAGGAATTACGCCGTCCTGTATCACGGTTATATTTGTATTGTAATCGGCATATCCGAATTTGCTTACATAAATATTGATCGTTCCTGCATATGCCTGCGCGGTAAATTCTCCCGACACATTGGTTGTGACTGAACTTTCATACGGTTCTGCAGAAGCTAAATTGGAAGTCAGCGTAACACTCGCGTCCGCGACGGGAATGCCGCCGCTTGTAACAACTCCGGTTATAGTCAAAAGCCGGATCTCGACGAGATTTACAGTGATATTATTATCGCTGTCCGTGTCGGAAACGGTAATCGTGCCGTTATCAGGGATTTCATAATCGCTTAATGTGCTGTCGAGCGTAATTTCATAACGCAGAGCCATTCCGCTTATCAGTCCTGCGACACTTGAACCGGTCGTCAAAACCTGCGTTTTGCCGCTTTCATACCAGTTTACGGTATAACCCGACGACACATTACCACCGTCTTTGTCTTTGAGCGTCAGAATGACGGTTTTTGGAACAGGTAGATTTGTAAAATCCACGCTTGAATTTTCTGACGGATTTATATTTTCAACTGTGCCGAATAAAATTCCTATCGGTGACAGCAATTCGATTTTGTATGTAAGACTGGTGTCTGGAATTTGAACGCTGGTGACATCGCCTGTAACGTATAAACTTCTATCGTAATTCTCTGCGGTAACGCGCAAAATATAATTTTTATATATGGTATCTCCATCGGGTACAGATACGTTTATTGTATTGAAAGTATAAGAATCTCTCAGGGATTGTAGATACGGATAACCATTGTTTGTTGTCGGGTTTATATCCCATATTTCTTCAAAATCCCAATTTTCATAAGTTATAATATTTTTCATTTCGGCGGTAGTTTTAGGAGCACCATAGCCGATGTTGTCACTACAGCCGGAAGTTTCGCTGTTATAATACGAATTGCCGAACGCGGCACTTGCATAATAACCGGCAAATCCACCTTTGTAAACATTATCCTTTATCCCTTCAACCATTACTTCCCCTATCGAATAACAATTTTTTATACTGCCATAACCGACACTTGACCCGATACACCCGCCTGCATATATAGGAACGGATGAGGAATTCGCATTAACGTTACCCGTTGCATAGCAATCAGACATGACGCAAATATACATATAACCAATTAGACCTCCCGCATATACGGCATATGCAGTGTTGGCAGAAGTGGAAACAGAAGAAACGTTTCCTGTCGCGCAACAGTTTTTTATTCCGTCGCTGTAACTGTCACCTCTGCCAATGAGACCTCCCGCAAATGAACTGCCGTTGATAGAAGAAGCAGAAACATTTCCGGTTGCATAACAATTTGATATTTCGCTTTGGCTCATTCCGTCGTCGACGCCGTCGCCGATAATGCCGCCTGCGATTGCGGAACCGTCGGATACTGCGGAGATATCCCCTGTTGCGTAGCATTTTGTAATTTTACAGAATGGTTCGCTGTATATACCGTCATGCGCGTAACTGTCGCCTGCGATGCCGCCTGCCGTTGCAGCAGATGAAACGTTTCCTGTTACATAGCAATTTATTATATTGCACTCATCGCCTTCTCCGACAATACCGCCTGCATATGATGAAGCAAATATCCCTGATTCGCCGATATTGACTGCGACATTTTTTATTATTGTACCTGTAGCTGAATAAGCTGTATAGCCAAATAATCCCGCAGATGATATATTGCTTGATTTTAATATGTACAGATTGTTTATGCTGTGTCCCTGACCGTCAAGCGTTCCGTAAAAATTGTCAATCGGAACCCACTCCGAAGTCAGATTTATGTCGTTGTCAAGCACATAATATTTAGCGTATATACCGGTGGTATTGCCGATTGCCGCCAATTCTTCCGCCGTCGTGATATGCACAATATTTTCTTCCGGCACATCCGATGGGATCGGATCAATCGGAGCGATAAACCCATTATTTGTAGTCGCCGGCATTTCCGTGCCCGTGAGGTCTGCGCCGACTTGTGCGAGCGGCGCGGTTAGATTTGCGGTTGAAGCGTAAGCGTTAGCCTGTTGCATTGTAACTTTTGTCAGGTCTGCAGAGTTGCTGTCTGATGCCGCAGATGCAGACAGCGACATTGCCGGAAGCATACCGAAAATCATAGCACATACGAGTGTGTATGCGACGATCTTTGTTCGGATAGTTATTCTGAGCATAAATGTTCCTCCACTTGTATAATGTATTTAATATTATTTTAACATTTACACAACCTGTATTTTTTTACATCCGGTTTAATAAATTATATTATAACATTAGATGTGAAAAAATACAACTGTTTTTCCACATTTTTATTTGAAAATATTCAAGATATTTTAATATTTGTAAAATATCTGCTTGATTGAGGGTTTTACTCTAAAATATATGGCATTATAAAAACAACAGGAGCGATTGTATTCGTTCCTGCTGTTTCTCAATATAATTGGATTATCCGATATTATTAAGTATTTTGTCTATATATTATTCCTGTAAGATATAAAAATCCAAATAAAATTACTAATATCGCAGGAGGATAATATTATGTCAGCAAATGTAGAAACAATGTTTTACG
>WQYZ01000219.1 GCA_009780985.1 Oscillospiraceae bacterium
AGGGCAAAGCTTCTGATCTGGTGCATATTCGCGCGTTCAAATATCTCTTTTATGTTGATTTCCATGAGTTATATCTCCTTTTTATATTTTAATATCACCATTTAGGTTATATATGAATTATATCACCTTTATGGTTATTTGTCAAGGGGTTTTTATAATTTTTCTGGAGGTTTTTTATGAATAAATTTAGTCAGAGAATAAAGGAATTACGAATTAATAAAAAAATTAAACAAAAAGAAATTGCCGAATATCTTGGTATGTCTCTATTTGCATATCAAAGATATGAATATGGGGAAAGGGAACCGAATTTCGACAAATTTATTAAGCTCTGCGATTATTTTCAAGTCAGTGCCGATTATTTGCTCGGCTTGTCGGATGTGAGAGAACGCAAGTGAAAGAACTACCATATTACAGAGCAAGTATTATTTTTTCTTTTTGCCGTCAGAATCCGAAACATTCTCATTTTTGATATTTTTCCAGAGATGAATTTTTCCCTCGTCGTTCAGGTTTTTGACAATTAATATAGATATGGGAAACAACAGCATTCCCCAAAGCCCCAAGATATTAAAGCCTACGAACATGGCTACCAGCGTAACAACCGGATAAAGTCCGATTGTCGTCCCGACGATTTTGGGTTCTATTACGTTGCGGATTATAAGTATTGTGGCGTATAAAATCAAAAGCGCGAAACCGGTGAAATAATCTTTTTGAACTATCGATATTATTCCCCACGGAATAAGAAACGTGCCGGTTCCCAAAATCGGCAGAAAATCGGCTAACGCTATCAATGCGGCGAGAATAAAGGCGTATTTTATCCCTATAATCAAAAACCCGACGGTAAGTTCAGCGTAGGTGATTAAAAAGATAATCGAATATGCTTTTATATATTTATATATCGCCGCAAAAAACCTCGATTTTATATCAAATATGACGTTTCTGACTTTCGGCGGAATCTGAATCGCTATAAATTTATTTATGTTCCTGAAATCGAAAGAGATATAGAAAGTCGAGATTATTGTTATCAATGTATAAAGCAGCATTTTCGGCACTGTTACAGCCAGCGACGTTATAAAAGACGGGATACGGGCGACAATGTTGGAACCGAAATTGGAAAACATACTGCCTATCTGACTGTTTATAGTTTCTTTTATATTTTCTATCATACTTTGGTCGTTGAGAAACGGGACATTTTTCAGTGAATTTTCAAGCCATGCGAAAAAGCTGTCTATATAATCGGAAACTGTCATCGTGCTGAATCTGGCGGAATAATTATTGGCAAACGAATTCAGTTCGTATATAATTCTGTCGATTGCGATGAATATAATAAATCCGAGGGCGGCAAATAAAATCAGGATAAACAATACTGTTGCTAATTTTCGCGGCAGTTTCAATTTTAAGTTTAGAAACTTTACAGCCGGCTGAATTATAAGCGCGATAAACCACGCTATTATAAACGGCAGAATCCAAAACAGCACATATTTAAAAAGCAAAAACAGACCGAGAATAACAGCCGCCGCTATCGCGGTTATTTTTAATATTCTTATTATTTTATTCCCGCCGCGATTATCGCTGTTATTTTCGGCGTTATTGTTATCGTCATCGTTCAGTTTAAAGTTCATAAATATATATCTCCCGCGTAAAAATTACGTTCAGTAATTCTCATTATATACAATATATATTCTTGACGCGAAATTTTTATAATATTCTTATTTTTGATTTGATTTTAAATCCTGCATCCGACAGATTTTTTATGCCGTCATCAAATTTATAATCATCAGATATATGAACTGTAAAAAACAGTTCTTTGCTGTTATTTGACTCGTATATGTCAGCATCGGGGAAAGTTTTGCCGATTAAATAATATATAGAATTTAAATCGTCGGGTTTTAACACGTTCGGATCAACTTCGGCGCGGATATAATATTTCGCGGGGTATTTTTTATAATCGGAAACATAGCTTCCGTCTGAGACTTCCCACATCATATTTTTTGTGCTTTTAAGAAGCGCGTCCATAACGTCTGCGGCGACTGCGCTGGCAGTCGGAAGTTTGCCTGCGCCCTGCCCGTAGAACATTACGTCGCCGATAACGTTTCCGGTCACGACAATCCCGTTGAATACGTCTTCGATGTTATATAAAGGCGAATTTCGGGGGACAAGCATAGGAGCGACAATTACATAGACAGCGTCGGGATTTTCGATTTTTTCAGCTTTTGCTATAAGTTTGATTCTACAGCCGATTTTTTCGGCGTTTTTTATATCGTCGGGAGTTATGTATCTTATGCCCTCCGCATAGACTTTTTCGGGCGGAAGCTGTCTGCCGAAAGCGAGAGACGACAGTATGCAGATTTTGCGGCATGAATCTATTCCGTCAATATCCGCCGACGGATCTCTTTCGGCGAAGCCGTTTTCCTGCGCGATTTCGAGCGCGGCGTCAAAATCCAAGCCCTCGTTTGACATTTTTGTGAGTATAAAATTAGTCGTGCCGTTCAAAATCGCCGTGATTTTATTTAATTTATTAGCGGCGAGACAGTTGTATATCGGGCGTATTATCGGAATCCCTCCGCCGACGCTTGCCTCGAAGAAATAACGCGCATTGGTTTCCGCCGCAATTTTCAGCAGTTCCGCGCCGAATTTTGCGACGACCGCCTTGTTTGACGTGACGACGTTCACGCCTTTTTCGAGAGCGGATTTTGTAAACTTATACGCCTCCAAAGTAGAACCCGGGACTGTTTCCGCGATTGTTTCAACGATTAAAGAAATATCCGGGTCGTTTAATATAATATTAAAATCCCTGATACATCTGTCTGACAGCGGGTGGTTTTTTATTTCCCTTATATCGAGAATATATTTTATATTAACGGTATCTCCCAGTTTTTTTGAGATAACGCTCTCATTTTCAGCAAAAACATCGGCTACTCCGGAACCTATTTTACCGAATCCTATTATTGCTATATTTAACATATTTTTTAAATCCTCCTGAAAAATTTAATTAAAAATAATTTAATACCGACCGAATTCCAATGCGGTATTTATAAAAGTCCTGTAATTCGCTTCGGTTTTGGGCGAAAGCGGTATGTCAATCGGCGCGGCGGTCGGCATAATTACATATCCGCCGCCCTCTTTGGCTGACAGCATACAGTTTTTTACATATTCCCTGACTTCGTCGGTTGAACCACATTCAAGCAGTTTTAACTGCAGATTCCCGAAAATGCAGAGCTTCCCCGCCGTTTTTTCTTTTATCTCGGAGAGCGTAATATCTCCGTCGGGCGGAGCTTCGCACGGGTCTATCGCGTCCGCGCCCGTGGCTATTATCATATCCAACACATGTCTGATTTTACCGTGACAGTGGATACGGGCTTTTGCGCCGTATTTATGAAGAAGTCCGACTATATCGCACAAATAGGGATACTCGAATTTTTCAAAACAACTTGGCGGAAGATACGGCGGCGTAACATATTCTGCGCCGCAGATCCTGTATAAATCCACAGTCTGCGTCTCCAGCATATTTTTCATATTTATCATATTTCGCCTGTGCAGTTCGTCAAGCACGGACTGAAAGTGATTCGGCTCTGTCAGAGCCCACACCGTCGCGTCGCCGAACTCCATGAAATCTATCGCGGTGCCGGCGGGGTCTGAAACTGACGACATAATAATCCCGCCGTCTCCCGTTTCGGCTGAAATACGCGCATAATCCGATGCGTTGTATGTTACGGGTTCATACGGCAGATTCATAAGCGCGTCAACGTCGTTTGTATTTTTACAGATGTGTTCCACGTTCCAAGTGGTTTTTACATTGTCCGACCATTTCAGCGTTTGAGTCAGGATTCTTCCGTTGGCGTTAAGAGCCAAATGCTGGACATGATAATTGCCCTCGTCACCGTAATCTATTTTCACATCGGGCGAATACGACGAATTTACAAATCTGCCGTTTGAACCAAGGTCCCACATGGTGACGGCGTCTGTATTTTCTTTTATAAACGCCATCAGCCCGGAATAAGACGGCTCGTTGTTTTCGAATGAATACGAATTACGGGCGCATAATTCATATGTCGAGACAGGAACCCTGTCGGTTCTCTTTTTTTCTATCGCATTGATTAATCTTTGCCTTGAAGTAAGAAATTTTTCCATATTTATATTTATTCCCCTTTCCCGTTTAATATAATTACATAATTATATCATAAAATTTTAAATATAACAAGCTAAAAATTTTATTTTATAAATATATTAAAGATGTATACATAAAGACATGATAAAATATATAATATTCACGATTACTTATAAGTCCGGAGGATTTGGATTCATGGAAAAAAAGAAAAGATTTCTGTTTTTTTTACTGTCGCTGCTGTTACTTTTATTATTCTGCGGATGCCAAAATAAAAATAAAACAGAAGTGTCCGATTTTACCGACATCGCGGAAAAAACATACGATAATGCGGGGAAACTTGTAATTCCTGAAAATTACGTAGCTTTTGCAATTTACGGAAAAGATAAAGAAGTAATATTAGACACAGTTTTAGTCAAATATCAGAAGAATATGTCAGCCGCAGATATATCAAGGGATATATGCAGAGAAAAAAATATCCCGATAGCGTTTTCGGGGGTCGGGAATATGGTTTACGTTCAGGGAATCAACAATTTATTTGAACTTGACAACGGCGCCGGAAGCGGCTGGCTGTATTCCGTAAACGACGTATTTCAGAGCATAGGCTGCGGAGATTACACAGTCAAAGACCGCGACTGTATAGAGTGGTTTTACACTCTCGATATGGGCAAGGACGTCGGGGGAGACAATTTAGGCGCGACGAAATGAGTTATTGAATAGTTATTAAAATCAGGAGATTTTATGATAATGCATAAAAGAAAATCAATCTCTTTAATTTTAGTTTTGACTATGTTTATATTTATATTAAATTCCTGCAACGGCGGTAAAACAGCAAATATCGGTGTGGAAAATACAAATGCAACCACTCCCGTGAGTTATATAAACACTTCAAACGTTGGGGTAAATGAACAGAGCGTAACCGATTTATATTACAGAACCGGTATAAGCGATTTGAAAATGAAAACGCTCACAACTCTTAACACAGACCCGTTCAATCTGAGACTGTCGCACAACAATTATTTTTATACAGACGATATACAGGTTGAAATAACATGCGATATGCCGGGCGCGAGTATTTATTACACTCTTAACGGAGCAACTCCGGTAAAAGGTTTGAACGACATGCACAATATAATATATACGGGACCTGTATTATTGGCAAAAACTGATTATAATTCGCCTTACGTTCTGAAAGCCGTGGCCTTCACAGACAGCAGTCAGTCAAATATGATTACGCACACTTATTTTGTAAGCGCTCAGATAGCAGACAGGTTTAACGAAAATCTGTATGTTTTCTCAATATCGTCCGACCCGGACGGCTTATACAGCTACGAAAACGGGATACTCGTCGCGGGTAAACTGAGAGACGACTTTATAAAAGCAAATCCCCGTCACCAGCTTATCCCTCCGGATCCGGCTAACTTTAATCTGAAAGGCATAGAGAGCGAGAGGAAATCATATATCGAGGTATTCACGTCCAACGGGCAAATCATAGTCTCGCAGACTGCGGGAATAAGAGTGCACGGCGCGTGGTCGAGAGATTCGGACAAACAGTCTTTGGCTCTGTACGCCCGAAGCAGTTACGACACTGTTTTCGATAAATTCTATTATCCGTTTTTTAATTTTTTCGGAACGGCAGGCATGAAAGACGGATATGACACCCCGATTCAAAGCTATCCTGATTTGCTTCTAAGAAACGGCGCAAACGACAGATACGGCTCGAATATGCGCGAGGAACTCTCGCAGACTCTCGCAAAACAAGCCGGGTTTCTGAACTACAAAGAAATTGCGCCGGCGGCTGTTTTCCTCAACGGTCAGTACTATGGATTTATGTGGCTTGAACAATTCTACGATGAAAACTATTTTATCAACGAATTCGGCGGGGACAGCAAAGATACGATTGAAATTGACTCGCCTGCCGAAAACGCGCCCGCTGATCCCGACCCGGGAAACGTTCTGGACGACACGGCGTTTGAACAATATAAAAATATCATGGATATAGACAGTTATATGCAGTATTTCGCTTTTGAAATTTATACGGGGAATCAGGACTGGCCTCACAATAACATCAAATACTGGCGGTATACAGGCGGGGACGGGACAGATATAAATCAGTATTACGACGGCAAATACCGAATGCTGCTGTACGACGACGAAATGGCGTGGGGAATGTACGGTGCGGGTTCTAAAGAGCGAACTATTAACAGAGTAATAACAGCCAATACGAGCGTATCTTTTATAGCTCTGATGAAAAGACCTGATATGGTCGAGAAATTCTGCAATCAGATGTTTGATTTGCTCAATACTGTGTTTACATACGACAATATTCTTGACAATTATAATAAAATAGTAAGTCTTTACGACGACGAGATAAACATGTCGATAAAAAAGAATATTCCGCCGGGCTACAATAAAAACACCTTGAAAAGTGAGCGGCAGGCTATTTTGAGTTTTGCGAAGACCCGGGCTATTGTCGTAGAAAAAGATATGTCTTCAAGTTTTAAGATTGCCGACGATACTTATAGCGTAAACGTAATTGGCAAGGACGGCTGCGGCGTTACTCTGAACACTATAAAATTAAGCGGCGCTGGAAATATAATCGGTTCTTATTTTACGGCTCATTCGGTAATACTCACAGCTTCCCCGTATCCCGGCTATAAATTCGATCATTGGAGCATAAACGGCAATATATACACGGACGCTGAAATTACTTTAAACAGCGCATATGCCGTAAACGGGAATATAAACGCAGAACTGTTCGCAGTCCCGGACGATTCCTATTCCGACTGTGTTATAAATACCATATATCTTGACAGTAATCTTGACATGGTGGAACTTTTCAATCCGGGAAATGCTGAAGCTGTTCTGAAAAATGTATATATTTCAAATGATATAGCCGATTTAAAAAAGTTTTATATACCAAGACTGATCCTTCCGGCTAAAACCGTGATGGACTATTACGGCATAAATTACTATGACTACGTAAATACATATAATTCCGACAAAAACAATAAAGATAAATTAAAAAAAGTAAATGGTAATCACGTATTTAATTTCAAGATTAAACTGGGAGATACGATTTACCTTTCCTCAGATAACGGGGAAATACTTAAATCAATATATATTCCCAAGCAGTTCACTCCCAATGACGGGCAAAAAGTAGCCCGTCAGATAGACGGGACATATAAAGTAATACAAACAAATTAGTGAGAGTATATAAATGAACGGCAAAAACAAAAAAGCGTGCGTTGCGACGTTCGGCTGTCAGCAGAATGAAGCGGATTCCGAGAAAATCAAAGGTATGCTCGTATCTATGGGGTATGAGATAATCGACGGCGATATGACGGCGGACGTCTCAAATAAATTCGGGGAATTTGCAAATCCCGGAAATCTTGGCGAGTGCGACGTTATAATTATGAACACGTGCGCGGTGAGGGAACACGCGGAATTAAAAGCGTTTTCACGCACGGGACAGCTGAAGCA
>WQYZ01000220.1 GCA_009780985.1 Oscillospiraceae bacterium
GGTATATATACTTATATTGCTGTTCTATTTGGAACAGCTTTTATTATGTTTTTCTGCATTATTATCTGTAACCATTGTAATTTTTAAAATTTTATTATCTGTAATAATTGTCACTATACACGTGGCTGTGAGACCACCATAATACCTCATGGCTTGCCGCGAGGATAGTTGAACGAGAGCAAAAATTTTATTATCAAGGGGAGTGTTCTGTAAAAACGCTCCCCCTATTTTTAATGCTCTGATTTTGATTTCGGAAAATTTTATCTAAAATATGTACATATCAGTTATTTTAATAAATAATTAGCGTCAAATACTACCATAATCTCTGTGCCCACGCCAAGCTTGCTTTTCAATGACAATTTCCAGTCATACAAAGCGCAGATATGCTTGACAATCGAAAGCCCTAAACCCGTGCCGCCGTTTCGTTGTGAACGGCTTTTTTCCACGCGGTAAAATCTTTCGAATATCCTCGTCTGTTCTTCGGGCGATATTCCAATGCCGTCGTCGGAAACGATAAGCCGGGGAATTTTTTTACCGTTCTCAATAATAACTGAAACCCTGCCTCCGAGATTGTTGTACCGTACGGCGTTTTCGATAAGATTTTTAACAAGTTCGTAAACATGACTTGGATCGGCTTGTACTGTATAATCTCCGGAAGTTTCAAAAATTATAGATTTTTCACCGATAGCAGTCGATTCGGTTTCGTGTACTTCATTTACGACTTTAGCTAATGACACAAGTACCGAATTAATATATTTCATATTTTTTGAATTTTCAAGCTCGGATAATTTGAGCATATCCCCGATGAGCGACAGCATACGGTCTGTTTCGCGGGTGATACTGGCAATATACTTATTTATGTTTTCATCTTTGTTATTCATTGCGGTAAGTTCAGTAAACCCTTTGATTGCAGTCAGCGGGGTTTTCAGTTCGTGGGAAGCGTTGGCGAAAAATTCTTCACGCTGTTTTGCGCTTTCACGGTTTTCCGTGACATTCGACAGCACAACCGTTGTGAGTACAGTATCGGGAAGCCGTTTTACAGTGACGAGATATATATTGCCGTTTAATGTAAGTTCAAATAAAGCGTTTTTTTCGAGATTTACACAGTCTTCTACTGCTTCGGTGAGTCTATTTTCATAACACAAATAATTCAAATGTTTAGCGATTATATCCGGGGTGACGCTAAATATACCAAGTGCGGCGGAATTTATTAGAACAACAGTTTTATTTTCGTCAAGTACGAACAGACCGTCGCCAATGTTATTGATAATGTAATCCAGTTTGTTTTTTTCATTGCGCAAAGAATCACGGTCCTTCTGCAATATAAAGGCATCATCGTCAATTTCGCGGGTAATTTTATCTATTTCCTCATAACTTCTGCCTATATAATCAGGAGTGTGTCCACCGTTTGAATTATTTGACAATCCCCATAATTTTTGTTCGACAGAACTTAAATGAATTACGATTTTGTTTACAATTCTGCGAATAAATAAAAAACTTAACCATGTTAAGACAATCAATAAAAATATGAGTATCGGCAATAAACGAAACAGATATTCGCTGACTGTAGGCGCAGGTGTCAGATTATTTATATATGATGTTACATAAACTGAAGCGACGAATAAACTTAAAAGCCCAGCGAATATTATCAATGCCGTATATAGAAACAGACGCTTCTTCATGACAACATATACCCCACCCCTCGTATGGTCTGGATAACGACCTTACTTTCAGCTTCAGAGAGTTTTTTTCTGAGTTCCTTAACATGAATGTCAAGTGTCCGCGTTTCACCTATATAATCATTTTTCCATACTTCGCTGAATATATTTTCGCGTTCCTGCACTTTTCCTGCGTTCTCGCAGAGTAAACACAGCAGATTATATTCTTTGAGCGTAGTCTGGATTTGTGCGCCGTTCGCAGTTATACTGTGTTTGGTAAAATCAATGACTATATCTTTATATACTATGTTATCGTTTTCATTTGCCGTTCTGTTACTTTTATTATTTTTTCGAAGGTTGGCTTTTATGCGCGCCAAAAGTTCCAGAATACCAAACGGTTTGGATAGATAGTCGTCGGCTCCCATATTGAGCCCCTTGACCTTTGAAATTTCCTCGCCTTTTGCCGACACCATGATAACCGGAATATGCGACGTTAATTTATTCGTTTTTAAACGCGATAAAATCGTATACCCGTCGTCTCCGGGTAGCATAATATCGAGAAGAATAAGATCAGGAATGATAAAAGGGTCCTGAATTCCTTTTGAAAGCGCGTCAAAGAATGAATTCCCGTTGTCAAAACAATGACAATCAAAATCATTTTCCAACGAATACGTGTAGAGTTCCTGTATAGCGGCATCGTCCTCGACTGCAAATATTATTTGTTTCATATATTATCACTCATTCATTATTTTCACTGTTCGGGTGATTTCCCGTTATGCTATATTCAACCCATTCGCCGATGTTTACCGCATGGTCGCCTATGCGCTCCAGATATTTCGTTATCATCATGAAAAGTATCGCCTGCTCCGCGTTATCGGGATTCTTCTTGATAAGTACAACAAGGTCCGCCATCACCGTATTGAAAAGGTCGTCAACTTTATCGTCGGTTTTATCAAGCGAACGCGCAAGTTCAATGTCGCGGTTGATATATGCCTGAACGCCGTCTTTCACCATTTGAATTACAATAACCGCCATCTGAGGGATATGCACTACTTTTTTTATATATTCCTCGTCGCCGAACTGCGTTGTAATTTCTGCTATATCGTGCGCCTGGTCGCCTATGCGCTCAAGGTCGGTTATCATTTTAAGCGCGGCGGACACTTCCCGGAAATCGCTTGCCACAGGGTGTTCCATCAGCAGGATTTTCAGGCACAACTGCTCAATATCACGTTCCATAGTATCTATCAGTTTATCTTCCTCAAAGACTTCTTTCGCAAGCTCAAAATCCCGGTCTACAAGTGATTTTACGCATTTTTCGATCGCAACTTCTATATGTCGGCACATCAGCACAAGGCTGTCGAATACATTTTTTAACTCTTTTTCGTAATTTATTCTTATTGTCATACTATCATTCCCCTTTCGTATATGTTTTTCTATTTTAACCAAACCGTCCGGTGATATAACCCTCAGTCCGTTTATCTTTCGGAGAGGAAAATATGGTGTTGGTACCGTCGTACTCCACCAGATCGCCCAGCAGGAAAAAAGCGGTCATATCGCTGATTCTGGTGGCTTGCTGCATATTGTGCGTCACAATTATGATGGTGTACTTTTTTTTCAGTTCTGTCGCGAGGTCTTCTATTTTCCCGGTAGATATCGGGTCGAGCGCGGATGTTGGCTCATCCATCAGCAAAACCTCCGGGTTTACAGCCAGTGCCCGCGCGATGCAAAGCCTCTGCTGCTGTCCTCCAGATAGCGACAGAGCCGATTTGTTTAGCCGGTCTTTCGCTTCGTCCCAGAGAGCTGCTCCCCGCAGGCTTTGCTCGACAAGCTCGTCAAGCTTATTTTTACTTTTTAATCCGTGGATTTTTGGTCCGTATGCTATGTTGTCATAAACTGACATAGGGAATGGATTCGGCTTTTGGAACACCATGCCGACTCTCTTACGCAAATCAATCGGGTCAACCGTTTTCGAGTAAATATCCTCGCCGTCCAACAAAATTTTGCCCTCTATCCGGCATCCGTCCACCAAATCGTTCAAACGGTTCAGGGTTTTCAGGAATGTGGACTTTCCGCACCCCGACGGACCTATCAATGCCGTTATGCAATTATCTTTGATATCCAAATTAATTGATTTCAAAGCGTGAAAATCCTTGTAGTAAAGATTCAAATCCCGTACTTCTAATCTAACGCACATTTATATCTCCTTAAACTTATGATTTGTCGGACGCAATATGTTAATCATCGCTCTGCATCTTCTTCTGAAGCCTGCGTCCCAAAGCCCGCGAACCCAAACTGAAAACGAATACCAGTATTATCAGAATAGCCGCCGACAAATCGGCTATCTGTTGCGAGTTGGCGGCGATTCCCTCTGTTTTCAACGCCCATATATGCACCGACAGCGTATCCGCAGACCTGAACGGATTGAGCGGAGAGGTTATGCTCGCCGGATTCCAGTTGCTGAAATTTATGTCGGACGACATGCCGGAGGTATATATCAACACGGCGGCTTCGCCGAACCCGCGTCCCGCGGCTAATATAACGCCTGTGATTATGCGCGGCACACTGGCTTTGAGCAGGACGTGAATAACGGTCTGCCAACGGGTCGCGCCGAGACCTATGCTGCCGTCGTAATAACTTCGCGGAATAGAGCGTATGGCGTCTTCGGTCGTTCGCGCTATCAGTGGAATATTTATGATAGCAAGCGATAACGCACCCGCCAGCAGATTCCATTTTGAGTGTGTCATCTGTATAAAGACCAAGAAACCAAATAATCCGACGATGATGGAAGGGAGCGAGGAGAGCGTTTCGATACATGTGCGTATGACCGCGACTAACGGACCTTTGCCTGCGTATTCCGCCAAATAAATACCGGTCAGAACACCAACCGGCACAGTCACGACCAGTGAAAGGAATACGAGATAAACTGTATTGAAAAGCTGGACTCCCACTCCGTCGCCTGAAAATGACAGCAAATCCGGAGAAGCCGCCCTGATGCCTTTGTATATAATATATATGGTTATCGAAGCGAGCAGAATAACAAAAAATGCGGCGATTATGTATAAAATAACTGTAATGGTTTTGTCGGCTATTTTAGCGGAACTTTTTTTATTCATTCGTGCCGCCTTTTCTGCCGATTACACGTATCAGCACTATAAACACAAGCGAAATCAGAAGTAGCAGAAACGCCATTGACCACAGTACATCGTTAAATTCGCTGCCTGTCACAGTGTTGCCCATGTTTGATGTGATAACGGCGGTAATGGTGTTGGTCGGCGACAACACGTTTTTCGCGAAACGGTTGCTCTGACCGATAACCATCGCCACAGCCAACGCTTCCCCGAAAGCCCGCGCAAGTCCCAGCACAATGCCGGTCAAAATCCCGGGTATCGCCGAACGCAGTTTCACACGCCATATCATCTGCCACCGGGTTGAGCCGAGTCCGTAGGAGGCTTCTTTGTATTCGGCGGGAACCGCCTGCAGAGCGTCAGTCGCTACGCTCGTAATCGTAGGGAAAATCATAACTGCCAGCACAAGCGATGCTGATAAAACGCTGAATCCGTATGGAAGATTGAATACGGAAGCGACAAACGGCACCAGAACCGACAACCCTATCCACCCGTAAACGACCGATGGAATACCGACGAAAATTTCCAGAACCGGGCGCAGGAAAGACTTCCCTATCTTTGGCGAAATGTCGCTGATAAATATCGCAACGGCTATAGAGAAAGGCATCGAGATAAGCAATGCCAGCCCGCTCACATAGAGAGAGCCGACAATAAACACCGCTGAACCGACTAATCCGCTCTCCCCGGCTTCTCCGGGGCTGAATTTTTTACCGAATAAAAAATCGCTCAGAGTATGTCCGTAGTTCAGAAACGTGCCGCTGCCCTTATATCCTAAGAAGCCTAAAATGATTAACGTTAAAAGGATAATGAGTACGCCGAATATGGTCACTATAATCCGCCCGAGATATTCTGTCCTGATTTTTCTGCCTGATTTTTTTTCTGCGGATACCAAAATTTTCACCTTCACTTCTGTACTTTTTCAAACCGCCGCAGAAATAACGCGGCGGGTATCTGTATCTATAAAGAGATTTATCTGGAACTTGCGGCGTCCGCATTCAATTTGGCTGTCGCTCCGTAACCCAAAGTCTCGGCTTGCGCAATCATGGAATCCGAAGTCATATAGTCAATGAATGCTTTCGTCTGCGCGTTTGGCTCGCCGTTGGTGTACATATGCTCGTAACCCCATACCGGGTATGTGTTATTATATATGTTTTCGTTGGTCGCGTCAACCCCGTCTATCTGAACTTTGCTGATATTGGCTCCGGCTGTGTTCATATAGGAAAGTGCTATGTATCCGATTGTACCTTTCGTGTTTCCTACGGTCGTCAGCAGAGCGTTGGAATCGTCCGTTTGGAGCGATGAATCCCCCTCAATGCCGTCCTGTCCGTCCAAAGCCCATTTGACAAAGAGTGCGCGTGTTCCCGATGATGTGGGACGGTTGACTATGGTGATTGCTTCGTCGGGTCCTCCGACGTCTTTCCAGTTGGCTATCTGTCCGCCGAAAATACCTTTCAGCTGGTCTTTGGTAAGATTGGTGACAGTCGCGCCGACATCTGCGTTTATTATGACTGCAACGCCTATGATGCACACTTTATGGTCAACGAGTTTTTTCGCGTCGTCGGCTGAGAGTTTCTCCTCGGCATACACATCTGAATTGCCGATATCCACCGTGCCGGCGAGAACGTTGTTGAGACCAGTTCCTGAGCCGCCCGCCGCCACGTTCATTGAAACGTTCGCGTTATCTTTTTTGAACTGAGTAGCAGCAACGTTGACGAGAGGATAGAGTGCGGAAGAACCTGATATGGCAATGCTTCCCGACGCTCCGCCTGATGAATTGCCATTATTGTCATTACTACATCCGGCAAGTATCCCTGTCAGCATGGCTAAACTGACTATTAATGCAAAAAATCTTTTCATAATAATTTTACTCCTAATAATTCTTTATTTTTTAACCTATTTTAAATTATAACACGGCGAATGTAAAATCTACACGCATTTTTATGTAAAATCTACGTAAAATTTATAATCAAATATAAAAATGCCTCCTCATTGTTTACCAGAGGAGGCACATTTTTTGATATTTAACGACTGCCAGCAGCAGCGGCATTCAGTTTACTTATTGCGCCGTAACCGACTGCTTCGGCTTTGGAAGCAATATCAGATGAAGTCATATAGTCAAGGAACATCGCAACCGCGCCGCTTGGAGCGCCGTTTGTGTACATGTGCTCATAGCCCCATACCTGATACTTGTTGCTGTATATATTATCGTATGTAGCGTCAACGCCGTCAATCTGGACTTTGCTGACTTTCGCATTAGAATTTACAAGATATGAAAGTGCGAGATAGCCGATTGTGCCTTTAGTATTGCCTACTGTGGCAAGAAGCGCGTTAGAATCGTCTGTCTGTAAAGACATATCACCCTCAACGTCTTTCTGTCCGTCCAGAGCCCATTTGACAAACAGTGCACGTGTGCCGGAAGATGACGGACGGTTGACGACTGTTATCTGCTCATTCGGTCCGCCGACTTCTTTCCAGTTGGTGATGTCGCCTATGAATATGCTTTTAAGCTGCGCTTTTGTGAGATTTTTAACTGTCGCGCCTACATCGGCGTTGACTATCAGGGCAACCCCTATCAGGCAGACTTTGTGGTCAACCAACGTTTTTGCGTCGTCAGCAGTAAGTTTTTCTGCGGCGTAGACGTCGGAGTTCCCGATATCTACTGTTTTGGAGAGTACGTTGTTAAGCCCAGTGCCTGAGCCTCCTGCCGCTACATTCATCGAAACTTTCGGATTGAGGCTCTTGAACTGGTCGGCTGCCATTTGTGCAAGCGGGTAAAGAGCGGAAGAACCCGACATCGA
>WQYZ01000221.1 GCA_009780985.1 Oscillospiraceae bacterium
ATGGCGTTGAAGAGTGACGGCACCGTATGGGCTTGGGGATATAACTACTACGGTCTGCTCGGCGACGGTACGACCGTAAACAAATCAACGCCGGTGCAGGTGATAGGGCTAAGCAATGTAACCGCCATAGTTACCTGGCAAAACCATAGCATGGCGTTGAAGAGTGACGGCACCGTATGGGCTTGGGGATATAACTACTATGGACAGCTTGGCGATGGTACAACTGTGAACAAATCAACGCCGGTGCAGGTAATGGGGTTAAGCAATGTGACCGCCATAATTGCCGGGCAAAACCAAAGCATGGCGTTGAAGAGTGACGGCACCGTATGGGCTTGGGGAAATTATAGTTATGATCAGTTTGGCGAAGTCGCAACCGCGAACAACTCAACGCCGGTAAAGGTAATGGGGCTGAGCGGCGTGATTGCCATATCTGCCGGAAATTCCCATAGCATGGCGTTGAAGAATGACGGCACCGTATGGGCTTGGGGATATAACAACTATGGACAGCTTGGCGACGGTACGACCACACAAAGGACAACACCGGTGCAAGTGATGGGGTTGAGCGGCGTGACCGCCATATCTGCTGGCGGAAATCATAGCATGGCGTTAAAGAGTGACGGTACTGTATGGGCTTGGGGATATAACTACTCCGGGCAACTTGGCGACGATACGATAACGAACATGATGACACCAGTACAGGTAGCTGACTTGATTAGGGTGATTGCCATAACTGCTGGGGGCGACCACAGCATGGCGTTAAAAGGTGATGGCACAGTATGGACTTGGGGGATGAATGACTGTGGGCAGCTTGGATTGCCATATCCACAAAACCAAAGTGTACCTGTATTGAGCCAGTCAGGAGCAATCTCTCAAAATATTCCCGTAACAAATGTAGCGTTAAACAAAAATAGTACAAAACTGGCGGTAGGTACAACAGAAACGCTGACAGTCACAACAAGTCCAACTGATGCGACATATAAAAGCGTAATGTGGAGTTCGAGCAACGCAAGTGTAGCGGGAATTGACGCTACAGGAAAAGTCACTGCGGTAGCAGTAGGTACGGCAATCATTACCGTTACCACAGTAGACGGAGGCATAACAACATCCTGTACTGTGACGGTAACTGCAGTAACAACTGTAACTGGGGTAACCCTCAATAAAACTTCTACCTCAATACCGGTAGGAAATACGGAAACCTTGACAGCGACTATCAGTCCGTCCAATGCCTCGAATAAAGCAATTACATGGAGTAGCAGTAATACAAATATTGCTACTGTAAACACCAGCGGAGTAGTGACCGCAGTAGCAGCTGGTACTGCCACTATCACAGTCAAAACTGTGAACGGTGCAAAAACGGCAACTTGTACTGTAACCATAACGGCGGCGACTGTATCTTTGACTGGGATGACTTTTACAAAAAACATCACGAACGGCAATGAGTTTATTATTATGTGCACCTTGCCAACCATGACAACGGTCAGCGGTATCACATTCAAGATAACATACAATCCCTCACAAGTAAGTTTAGTCGATTTCGCAACTCAAACCTCAGTGCTTGATGTGAACATAGGTATTGTGCCAGGCACAGATTTACAGATACTGTCGAATACTACTACTAATACGACAACAGCAGTATTGACGTTCAAAGTGAACAAGACGATTATATCAGGCAAAACATTGTCCGGCGAAATAACCATACTCAAATTCAAAGCAAAGATTACTGGTTCTACTACTATAAGCTTTGATAAAAACTAATTTATACAATTTTTATATCAACAAAATTAAGCGACAGAATATCCTCGTATTTTTGAGGATATTCTGTTATTCGCAAAATAACAAAATTTGCGGAATAAAACTTTTCAAAATTTTTATTTATTTTCCATATTATTGCTTGACTTTTTTTTTGAAATAATATAAAATAATAAATATACTAATTGTAAAAATAAAAATTAATACAAATTAAATATAAAAAGACAGAGAAAAAGGTTTCAACCACCCTACCGTCGAAAAGTTAAGTGGAAAAAACCTCGCGCTTTTGTTTTATGTAAGATTTATTATTAATCTTCTAAGTAAATGAATTTCGAATGTTAAATTCATTATACAACGAAAAAAGATTTTTGTCAAGAGAAAACAAAAACTTTTAACAAAATAATAAAATATAAGAAAAGATTACGCGGGGCGGTAAGGTTGATTGAACTCTTTCTCGAAGTCGATGAGAAGGAGATTTTTTTATGTGCATGGAAACAACAGCAAAACAGATAAATTTCGACAATCTATTCAACACCAAGCACCAGATATTTGGGAGAGTTTCGAAATATGTAATGACAAACGAACATTTGAACTGCACAGATAAGGTAACATATACTCTGCTCGCATCATACGCAGGGAACGGAGATATAGCTTTCCCGAGCAGAAACACGCTAACAAATGCCCTCGGCATAGGGGAAAAGCGTTTAGACAACAGCATCTTCAGGTTGAATATCAGAAACTACATAAAGACAGAGAAGCAGAAAACAACCGGCAAATACAAAAAAAACATATATAAAATAATCAGATGTCCGAAACCGTATGAAATAACTCCGGAAGATGAGAGAACAGCGTCAGACTACAGACAGATACAGGAGAGAGGCATAAACGGCTACGCATACGGAGTATTTGTTCGAGATGTGCTACTCGACCACAAACTTGATACAGTCGCAAAAGCTGTATATCTCTACTTCTGCGCTCTTGCGGGAAACACGAATATAGCGTATCCAAAAATCGAGCATACACTGTACCATCTGAAGATAAGCAGAAATACATATCATAAATACCTGATACAACTTGTAGGGTACGGATATGTCAGAAGTATAAAAATCAGAGATAACCACGGCAGGTTCAATAAACAAGCATATGAACTCGTTGCCCATCCGAACGCAGGCAAAGAAACCAGCTTTGATTACAAGCCTGCTCAAACGATAGAAAAGCCAGCGTCAACCCGTGAAGAACCTGTTTCACCATGTACCAAAAACGGCGGTACGGAAAATGCGAAAACAGTCCCAATAATAGAGCAGTCCTGCGAAGAACCGAAATACATAGAATTATACGAAAACCTCGATATTTCCGACACAGACAGATCCGCACCATGTGCCCAAAATGAGGTAGCACAGCCAGGTGCCAGTTTACCAAGTGCCAAGAATGACGGGTATAATACTAACAGAATCAATACTAACAGTTTTAGTAAAACTATATCTAACAGTAATCTATCTATCCAAGGTATACCTAATGTAGATAGAGTGGACAACAAATGTTCTGAAAATAAATCTGATTCGATTGACAGCCAGAATTTTAAAATCTCTAAAATAAATAAAAAAGTGCTTTCCCAATCGTCTCAGAACAAAACCTATGCTTCCGTTAAGCCTAATGACGTTTTAAATGAGTTGTTAATAAATAAAAATATCCCTCTCGTTTATTCTGATAACCCTGAAGCTCTAAATACCGCTGTTTCTCTGCTCACTAACGAGGTTAATTTCACAGCTTCCTCGTTCCTCAAAAACGTTATTCTGAAGTCCCTTGTCGATCTCTGCTCTAACAGCTCTATGCTAGATAGGATTAACACTCATATTACTATATTTGCTCCCGGTTCCCCTTACCAGTCTGTCTCTTTCGATTCATGGTTCTCTGACTTTGAAAAAAGTTTTTCTGCCTATGTCTCAAAGAGAGAATTTTCCCAGATAATCAACGACAGTTCTCAAAGGGTAACAAGATACGACGGTATTCGTAATATCTATGCTTATACTAAACAGGCTCTTATCAAGTCTTTATTCGATTTCTGGCATGTCGAACCTATTCAAAACGACTGTTCTTCTCCAGACAGTTACGAATATCAATCTTATAACTGTCAAAAAAGATCCAGCTTCGACATCGAAGAATTTTTCGCTAAAGCTGCAAAAAAATCTATGAAATACTGAATCGATAATTTTAATCATTTCCGTTTTGCTTCGATAACCTACATTCGCTGTTGGGGGAGGCTTTATCTATTCTGTCGAATTACTTATAAAACATGCTTGACAGATTATATTAGTTTATGATATAATGACAATTAATAGCACACAATATGAACATGACGCACAACATACACAATGTATTGTAAATAAAAAACATTGAAATTAGGAGGGATTTTCAAATTGTGATAATCGCAATAACAAATCAAAAAGGCGGCGTTGCCAAAACAACTACAACCGGCGCGTTAGTTGCCGGATTAAAATCAAGAAAGAATAATGTTCTTGCAATTGACCTCGACCCGCAGGGGAATTTATCATATGCTATGAAAGCTGATAATAAAAACCTATCCTCACACAGTTTATTAGTTGGTCAGGCTCAGATAATGAATGTTATACAACATACTTTGATAGGAGATATTATCCCTGCTTCTCCTCTTTTAAGCAGAGCTGATATAGAATTTGATATGATTGGAAAAGAATATAAATTAAAAGAGGCTTTGGTTAGTATTAAAAATAATTATGATTTTATTTTGATTGATACGCCTCCGGCACTAAGTATTCTTACTGTAAATGCTTTAACTGCCGCTGACAGTGTTATTATACCTGCGCAGGCTGATATTTTTAGTCTACAGGGAATAGGACAGTTATATAACACAATAGATACAGTGAGAAAGTATTGCAATCCAAACCTAAAAATAAAGGGGATTCTTTTAACTCGGCATAATAACCGAGCAATAATAAATAGAGATATAGCAGAAACAATATCTCAGACGGCTATAAAATTAGATACTAAAATATTCAAGACTATTATTAGAGAAAATATTATTATAAAAGAAGCACATGCGAATCAACAGGATATATTTACTTATGACCCAAAAAGCAACGCAGTGGCTGATTATAATAACTTTATAAATGAATTATTGGAAAGCGAGGATATAAAATAATGCCCAATAAAAATTTTAAAGATATCAACAATCCCGCGATGGCATATATTTCAAATACACAAGACGTACAAGAAGAACTTAATGAACAGGACGTACAAGATACTCAAGTAGCATATAATACACAAAGAGCACCAGGAGCGCACAATGTACAAAACACACAAAGAATAAAAGGACAAAAACTTCCTCGAATAAATATGGCTTTTTCACCAGGAAACCTCGAATATCTACAGATTATAAGTCGTATTGAGGGTGTAAGTATAACAGAATATGTCAATAGGCTTATAATAATAGATAGGTCGAGTAGGGAAAGTGAAATAAAAAAAGCAAAAGCTATATTAAAATAGGACTGGGAAACCAAAATGGGAAATAGGGATAAGAGATATAACTGAGCGATTTGGTAGGTTGACCGCAATAAAACCCACAAATAAAATGTTTGTGTGACTACGAGAAAATAAAAAAAGTAAATTTATATTCCATACAGGGTGTGTCCGTAACGTATTTCCCAGTCAACTGACTCAGTACATCCCCAACGTTGGGTAGTTTTTTCAAAGTCTGACGCATTGCGGATTTTGAAAAACATTGGTTGGTAACACCGCTGTTACCAACCACTACCGAGCGATATTGAGCGACTGTTAAAGGATTGCATTAGTGTTTGGGAATTTTCTAAATATCATATTTTCTTAGCGTGGATTTTGTCGGTTTTGCTGACTGTATACCTATGATAAAAACATGATAAGCCGCTCTCGAAAGAGCGGCTTAAACTTGAAAATTTCTATGCTTCCGGAGTAACTTCTTCTTCGTTTTGGTCTATATCGCTTATTTCATCTGTTGTCATAGGTGAAACGATGTCAAGCGAACCTTTTGCAATATCGCAAATCTCCCAAATGGTATCTTCATCAACAGTTTCAACGATTTTGTAATTTCTTGCCCGAATATCAATAGCCCTTATTTGGTCACACATAACGAACCCCGTCGTTTGCAAGCCTTTTAATTCAACGTGCAAAGGGTTATTTCTATTAGTATTTGTTATAGGGCAAACTATTGTCATATTACTCGCGCTCGAATGAACAGAATTATTTACCACAATAACAGGTCTATAACCTGACTGTTCATGTCCTTTTGTCGGGGTCAAATCAATTTTTATAATATCACCTTGTTTTACCATTCTTCTGCACCTGCAGGTCCACCCCAATCTATATCTTCCGGTTCTGCGGGAACACCGTTCCAATCTTTTAAGCGTTCAGCAAGAGGAATATGCTTGCGTGTTTCTTTTGACCGCATTATTATTAATCTCCCATCAGATTCACTCACTTCAACCCGTGATGTTTCGGTAATACCGACTTTATCAATAAATTCTTTTGGCAACCTTATCCCTAAACCGTTACCCCAACGATTTACGCTAACTATTTTCGTCATCAAAATTCCTTTCAAAAAATTTTCAAAGTATATAGTATATAGTATATACTATTTTTTATTAAAAGTCAAGTAAAGATTAACAAAAATCTTTTTTGCTGTCCCGTAGATTTTATTAGGATTATGAATTTTTTTGACGCTTAAATATCTTAGGATAATTCCATCGTCAATTCCGCAAAAGAGAGTTTTTGTCGAATTGAATATTTTCTGCCCATTTTGCGCCAAAATATTTTGTGCTTAACAGAGCTATCAGCGATTATTCACTTTTGATGACACTTTTGCATAGTTATTCAATAAAATTTTGAATTAAATGCTTAAATTTATCTCTTGACATATGCTATTAAATAGGGTATAATATATATGGTGGTGAAAAAATATGACAAGGGCTTTTATACGACTTCCAGAATTTGAAAAGCAAGCAAAACATCTTGGATTAAGCGAATATGATATTATGAATATCGAAGATATTTTATTAACTAATCCGGATATTGGCGACGTTATTCAAGGAACTGGTGGTATGAGAAAATTCCGTATAGCTTTAACTGATACCAATAAAGGGAAGCGCGGCGGTGCACGGATAATTTATATAGATTTTGTGTATTATAAAATAATTTATTTTATAACTGCTTATTCTAAAAGCGAGATGGAAAATTTAAGTCAGGCAGAACGAAACGATTTCAAAAATTTAACAAAAATTTTAGAATCAGAACTTAAAAAGAGGAAAAAACAATGAGTGATTTTAATTTATACGAGAGTATTAAACAGGGATTAACAGAAGCTATTGAGTACGAACGCGGTAACTTACCTAATGTTAGGGTTGACAAAGTCACAATATCGCCTCTTAACACTTACAGCGGTAGTGAAATCAGAGAAATAAGAATACAGCAGAAAATGACTCAGAGATTATTTGCGGAGGCTATGGGGGTGTCTATTAAGACGGTTGAGGCGTGGGAAGCGGGGACAAATACGCCGTCCGGCGTTGCGAGCCGTATGTTAGGTTTATTGAAACAGGATAACGGCTTATTTGAAAAGTATTCAATCGTAGCGAGGCAATGAATATGCCATTCATAGATGCAACCGATATTGTATTGACCGAAGAAAAAACACAGTTTGACGAAGATTATAATAACGATCCGAAAGTGAAATTAGCGATAGACCAATTTGAGGCTGAATGTAAACTAAGAAAAGAATTGGCTGAAGCCCGTCGGGGTAATAATATAAGCCAAGAAA
>WQYZ01000222.1 GCA_009780985.1 Oscillospiraceae bacterium
AAATCTGTAAATGCTTCAGGTAGTGACAGCACAATAGATCCCATGTGGGCTGTTTTACTGGAGGGCGGACCGGCGCATACAAAAGGCGCGTTAGATGGGTATATTAAACGTCTCAGGGAAACAGGCAGAAGCGAGGGCGCGGATAAATTAGAGCAGAAATATAAAAAGAAATAATAAAATCGGAGGAAATTATGCGATTTACTGATACAAAAAATTATGATGAATTGAGTTTGACGGCATGTAATATCATGGAAAGCACAGTGATTAAGAAACCTAATGCAATTATCGCAGTCGCGACCGGAAGCTCCCCGACAGGAACTTATAAGGCTTTTATCAATCGCATTAAATCAAAAAGAACCGATATTTCGCAGGTCAGATTTGTGAAATTGGACGAATGGCTGGACTTGCCTAATAATCATATATCCACATGTGAAAATTATATAGAAGAAAATCTGTTGACGCCTCTTAACATCAACAGGAAAAATTATATTGCTTTTAATTCGGAAACGACTGACCCCGATACTGAATGCAAAAGAATCAATAATTGGCTTGCTCTAAATGGTCCGATTGATTTATGCGTTTTAGGATTAGGCAAAAACGGTCACTTAGGTTTGAACGAACCGTCAAAATATTTTCTGCCGTTCTGCCATACTGTCACACTCAAAGATGAGACATTAAAACATCCCATGCTGGCAAAAGCAAATACTGTCGTTGAAAAGGGCATAACTCTCGGCATGACGGATATTTTATCGTCAAATGAGATATTATTCCTCGTCACGGGCGACGGCAAAAATTCGGCGTTCAGCAATTTTATGTCGGCTGAAGTAACGCCGGAATGTCCGTGTACCGCTCTATGGCTTCATCAGAACGCAACATGCGTAATAAATAAAAGCGACATTCAATTATTATAATTATTATAATCATTCCATACATTTTCAAACCAGCGCAGAACGTCCGGAATAGGACGGCGTTTGCGCCATGTTATTTTTACTTCGCCGTCAGCCAGAAATGCTTCCTGAATCATCTCTTTCATATTGTCAGAATCTTCGCAGGGAATATATTTTAACTGCAATTTATTATGGATTTTTATAAATCTATTATCGTCTTCATGTCCCGATACAATCATGTATGACCCCCTGCTTTTTCCGCCGTGTCTAATATAGTCAAGCATGGCAGTCAAATAAACGTACTGAGCAATCAATAAATCTCTGTTTGACAATGCGACAGGGAGTTCCGCGATATTGCCTATTTTGACATTTTCCCAATAATTTAAATATCTCGCTTTTGTTATTTCTATGCTTTTTTCTATATCGTCCGCGTTGCGTATATGAGCGGCGTTTTTACTCATCAACTCGCCTATTTCTTTTCTTGTTTCAAAAACATTGCTTTTATTTTTAACAACCCCTGTCGTAATTTTGTCTATTTTTTGGATTATTTCCGCTATATTTATATCGTCTGTGTTTATATTTATATCCGGAGGCACAGTGCGGTTTTTCGCGATGAACATTGCGGCTCTCATTCCGCCGCACTGCCCGGAATTTAACGCACTGCCGCCGGGTCTGTAAACTCCGTGAGTTCCGTTTACTTCGCCGACGGGGAAAAATCCTTTTATATTGCTCTCCCACCACATATTACCGCTTAAGCCCCCGTTGTTGTGCTGCGCGCACACCGCTATTTCAAGCGGTTCTCTGTATAAGTCGATTTTATTGTTTTTGTACAGTTCAACTGCCGCAGGATTCATTTGATTTAGACGCTCAATAGGCGTTCCGAATAATGCGCCGGACTTTTTCAGATATTCAAAGCACTCTTTTCCAGTATTTGAAAAATCATCTTTGAGTACGGACGGATTTTTTCTGAAATCAAGAAAAACACGTCTTTTTTTGTTTTCTGTCTCATTATAAACTAATACATCAATCAGAGACGAGCCGGAATTATTGATTTTGCGCGGGTCAAAGGGCCACTGATAACCTTTCAGAAATACGGCGTTGAGGAGTTGTTCATCTGTTTCAAAATATTCGTTAAGGAATTCAAACGGATTTTCCCCGTTTAAATCAGTCGAAATGTATGCAGGAAGCACCTGCTGATATGTTCCGGATAAATTCCACCTGAACTTTATAGAGGCAATTCCGTATTGCCATTCCGTGAGATTTTTTCCCATAATGCCGGCTTCAAACGCTATGCCAGACGCGCCGCTCTGACTTTCGGGATAAACCGACCGCGCGTAAAGTCCCGCTGGTCCGCCGACTGCGTAGATCACATTTGTCGTATAAAAAACGGTGTATCGCTTGTCTTTAATATTGAGGGTGTTCAGATTCAGACATAATACGCCGCGGCATGCGCCGTCGCGGACAAGAATTTTTATAACCATATATCCGTCGTATATTGGGATATTCTTTGATTTAATTTGTTCAAGAATTTTTTCGGTCATATATTTTGATGTGAGCGGTCCAGCGGACGTTGCGCGTGAGCGTGGATCATGGTCGGTTTTATAGCCGACATATTCGCCGTACTCATTGTGAGGGAATGGTACGCCAATCTCTGCAAGCCTATAGAAACACTGCGCTGACAGAACCGCTTCGCACAACGCAATATCGCCGTCCATAGCCCCGCCGTTGTACAGAGTTTCCGCCATTGCGACAACGCTGTCGGCGTCACTGCCCGACAGATTTAGTTTATAGTACGTCTGTTTATCCGACCCTGTATTCCGGCTTGTGCCCATTAACAAACCTTCCGTCACTATCGCAATATCCCTCTGTCCAAAATAATAAAGTCTGTCTGCCGCATTTAACCCGGCGGCTCCGCTTCCGACTACAACGGTGTTTTTTCGTATTATTTCTATATTGATGTTGTCTATTGTGATATGTTCCATAATATATTTACCCCCGAAAAAATTGATAATTTTTATTATTTATCTTAATATATCTTGACAATATATAAATAATATGATATTATTAAATTATTAAACAAATTATAAATTAATTTTAATTATTTGGGGAGGATTTTATGAAATTTAATCGTTTAACCAAAAAAATTATTTACATTTTTATAACTGTAATTTTAACTTTGACATTATCATTGACCGTTTTAGCAGATACATTGTTTATAGAAGCGGAATCCGGAACATTGGATTCAACCGATCCTATGCTGATAGGCAGCGGAGCGGGCGCATATGACGGCACATATGTCTATGGGGAAAATAACGGCGTTGAAAAAATAACCTATGACTTTGAACTAAAAGAAGCCGGCGATTATTATTTATGGTTTAGGCTGATGGGTCAGGATGATAATACCAATTCTTATTTCGTACAGATAGACGGTAAAGGTTTTAACCAAGATACAGGCGATACAGACGGCGAATTTTACACGTTTGATATGTGGGAACCGAGCGAGGGATTCGATTATGCCACAAATAATCCATTTTTGCCTACTTTGGAACAGATGAAAGATCCGGTTTGGTGTTATAATCCGAATTGGCATTGGATTCCTTTGTCCTACCGCGATCAGACAGGTGATACACCGGTTCGTTTTGATTTTCTCACACAGAACTTCACCGCAGGTAAGCACACTATGACTATTATGACCCGCGAACCCGATACATATTTAGATAAAATCATAATAACCAACGACCTTACATACGACCCGCGCGACATGACCAGCGACCCTGAAGCGTTATATCTTGCGGCGCAGACTGCCGATACTGAAGCAGCAACGGACGCTTCCCCTGCCGTTGAGGCAGTTACGGAGCAGGCGACTGTTTCAGCTTCAACCGGAACAACGGTTGTTTCAGCAGCGCAAACAGGGGACAATAGTATGATCTACGTTATGGTGTTTATTTGCGCTGCTGTTTTGTCGGCTGTTGTATTAATGGTACGCCGCCGTAAACAACAAATATAAACAAATTTAATATATTTTATGACGCAGGCGGAGGAAACTAAAAAATGTTTCCTCCGCTTTTTAATTAATTTATTGATTTTTCATAAATATTATGATATTATATTTATACATAAATTTTAACGGAGGAGAAATATGGATTTCAGAAAAATTTTTGATACAATCCCGGAACAATTTGACAAATGGAGACCTCATTACTGCGACGAACTTTTCAATGACCTCATAGAACATTCAAAACTTGATTCGACCAAAAAAGCTCTTGAAATCGGTCCCGGAACAGGTCAGGCAACCGAGCCTATATTAAAGACAGGCTGTTCGTATTTAGCGATAGAACTTGGGGAACATCTCGCGGAATTTATGAATAATAAATTTAAATCGTATGACAATTTTCGACTCGTAAACGCAGATTTCGAAACATATGATTTCGGTCGCAACAGATTCGATTTGGTTTATTCTGCGGCGGCTTTTCAATGGATAAAAAGAGAAATAGGGTATCCAAAAGTTTATAATATACTGAAAAGCGGCGGGACATTCGCACATTTCGCAGTCGCAGGCGGAAGCCGCGTCCCGGCTTTAGACGATAAAATTCAGGAAGTATATGCCGAATATTTCCGTCCGGAAATAGATTACGATGAATATATGAAGCAAAAAAACGAACATTCGCAAATTATTGACCCTATACAGGTTTCCAATCCTCAAGAAGAACTTGAACATTATGGATTTGTTGATATAGAATGCCGTCATTACAATAAAATAAGAGAGTTTAACGCCGACGATTATGTTTCGTATATACATACGCACGCTCCGCATATAACTCTGCAGAAACCGTACAAATCGAAAGTTTACGAAGGTATCAGAGATGTTATTCTGAAATACGGCAACGATAAAGTAACGCTTGATGATGATATAATTTTATATATATCGAGAAAACCATCTTAAAAAGAAAGGCGGTAATTTCAATGTCAAAAATAATAACCCGTGAAGAAGCAATTAAAATCGCACAGCAATTTGCGTTGCGTATTAAGTCAGAGATAGATAAAAATGCGGAAGTTTATTTGTTTGGTTCAACAGCCCGCAATGAAGCACATATTAACAGTGACATAGATATAGCCGTTGTATCAACAGTTTTTGGCGATGATTTCGCAGGAGATTTTACTAAACTGAATTTATTAGCGTTTAATATAAATTCAGATATAGAAGCTCATGCTATTATTTACGAAGATTGGATTGAAACTACGCCGTTCACTGCAGAAATCAAAAAGGATGGTGTGTTAATATGGGCATAACAGTCAAACAACACCGTGGATTATTGGTTAAAAGGTGCGTCGGAGAATATGACAGATATGCGGTTATCTTTTAAAAATAAACGATTGGTAATGTCTTTATTCTGCGGTCATCTTGCAATAGAAAAAATGCTGAAAGCTATATGTGCGGCAAGACATATTCCAATAATTAGGGAGCACAGATTACAGGTTTTGGCAAATCAAGCAGGACTAAATTTATCTTCATTACAGACAGGGGAATTGATTAACATTACTTCTTTTAACATAGCGGCGCGGTATGATGATTATAAATTAAGGTTTCATAAACAATGCACACTGCAGTATGCGGCAACGTGGGTTTCAAAAATAGGGGAATGGTATAAATATCTTAAACAGATTGTATTGCAAGAACGAGCAAATCTACCGAATAACAGCCCGATGTTGTGATTTAATATTATGTTATAACACAAACTTTTATTAACCGCGAAAGGATAATTTTTTATGGAGAGCTGGAAAAATGATAGAATCGGTTCGTGTGAACGCGGTGAAAATCCAACGCTTATGGTTAAAATGAAAAGCGGTTTTGCCGTTATTGGCGATAATCAATTTTTACCGGGATATTGTGTTTTGTTGGGGTATCCGAAAGCATCGTCTCTAAACGAGTTATCAATTGAAGCGCGCAAACAATATTTGATTGATATGACGCTCATTGGCGACGCAATTATTCAGGTATGTAAACCCTTAAGAATTAATTATTCTACACTCATGAATTTAGACCATTATTTGCATACACATATAGAAGCTCGGTATGATTGGGAACCTGATGAATATAAAAACAGACCAAGCTATTTTTATCCAAAAGAACAGCGATATACTGAACAATATGAATACAACGAACATAATTACGGTGATTTAAAACAAAAAATTGCTGAGACGTTAAAAGAATTAATAAAGGAGAATTATTAATGAACAACCCATACAAATTTGATTTCAAAAGCGTCGGCGACATACAAAAAAAAGCCGCCGAACTATCAGAGCTGTCAGCTCTGAACGTAAACATAGGCTTTTCTGAAAATTACGGCGTATTGTCGCGCAAAGTCGATGTTGAACCCGGATTCACGCTCAAAAATTCCCTCGCTATACATCCTATGGAAGGCTTCGATGGTACGTTCGACGGCGCGCCCGGCGAACTCACAATCCGCCGCTATAAAAGATTTGCGGAAAGCGGTGCGGGATTACTTTGGGTTGAAGCCGTTGCCGTTCAGGAAGACGCACGTACTTCACCTCACCAACTGATGATTACGGAAAAAAACGTTGATGAATTTAAAAAGCTCGCGGAAACCGTCAAAAATATCGCGGGCGGCGACGTGAAAATAATCATTCAGCTTACACATTCCGGCAGATTTTCCAAACCGCCGGTGATTGCATGTCACAACAACACGCTCAACACCCGAATGAATCTCGACCCGTCTTATCCCTGCGTATCGGACGATTATCTCAAACGTCTTGAAGATACGTTTGAAGACGCGGCAGTTCTCGCAAATCAGGCGGGATTTGACGGAATCGACGTGAAAAATTGTCACAGATATTTATTCTCTGAACTGTTGGGCGCGTTCAACCGTCAAAACAGCGAATACGGCGACTCTTACGAGAACAGGACGCGTATATTCAAGAATACAATCAAACGGATAAAAAACCGTTTGGGGAACTCTGCCGCCGTTGTCTCGCGGTTCGGTATTTCGGACGTTATCCCCTACCCCGACGGTTTCGCGACAACTGAAGACGGCGGAGTCGATTTAACCGAAACACTCAGATTAATCGGCGAAATCAATGCACTCGGAGTAAATCTTTTAGACATAACAATGGGTACGCCGTATTATAACCCGCACATAAACCGCCCGTATGATTTGAATGTCGGCGGGACTGTTTCACCGTCTCACCCGCTTATAAATCTCAACAGTTTTATCAATCATATAGGAACGATTCAAAAAGCATATCCGAACATGACTTTTGTCGGCACGGGATACAGTTATTTACGGCAGTTTGCTATAGGCGCGGCGGCATATGCTGTCGAAAACAATTTAGCCAAAGTCATAGGATTCGGCAGGGGCGCGTTCGCGTATAAAGGATTTGCGAACGATATGCTAAACGGTTTTATGGATTCGAAAAAATGCTGTCTCACCTGCTCGAAATGCACGGAAATAATGCGCGCAAACGGACCGACCGGCTGTCCTGTCCGCGACAGTGAGGTCTATATGCCGATTTACAAGCAGTATGTAAAAAAAGATATATAACTATAAATGAGCAAATTTGAAAATATGCACAAATATATTGTAGGGGCGGATGGCAATCCGCCCGCTAATCAACGCAAAATCATCACTTCAACGGGACGATTGCCATCGTCCCCTACAAAA
>WQYZ01000223.1 GCA_009780985.1 Oscillospiraceae bacterium
ATATATCTGCTCAAAATCGCCGGAAGCGCGTTTGTCATATACCTCAAACCCGTCAAGAAAACTTTCTTCATTTTCGAGATAATTAAATTCAAGAGCATTTAATCCTAATGAATACCCGAACGACAATGCGGATTTTATAATATCACTGTAATTTGTGCTGTTTGTCCAAATCAATGTGAAACCCGTGTCGTCGTCATCTCCCCAGTAGCTTATTTGTATGTACCGTCTTGAAGTAAAATTGCAGGAGTTCGCCTGTTTGTGTCAGTGGACGGCTTTTCGTTATGTACTTCCCACATATGCCGCGAAGAAAATTGTCCGCCTTTACCGAAAACAAACCTTTTCTCTTTTATCGCCGAAAACGGAACTTTATCAAGAATTGTTTTTTCAAATTTATAGTCTTTATATGGTTCTGTAAGCATATGCGCACTGTATTGGTTTCGTCCGTCTCTGAATTCGCACTTTCTGTAGAAGATAGCCGCACCTGTTTCAGTATCGGGAGATGTTACAATCAATGTGCAATTATTTTTCATGGCATATTCTACTCCGTCGGCAACCATAGCACGTCCGATGCCTTTTCTGCGATAATCCTCGTCGATATGCAACATACCAAGATATACAAATTTTCTATCAGGTTCATCTGATATTATCCATTCGGCGTGTCCAACGATTTTGCCGTCAATTTCTGCAAGTCGGATATAGAATCCACGTTCGAGCCGTTTGGAAATCCATACCGTACATTCTCTGATATTATCCCATGCGTCGTCACTTTCACGGTGTAAATAAACTATCCCAGCTATGTCTGATTCCGAAGCGGTCGCGTTTCTTATTTTTATGTTATACATAAATATTTTCCTCCGTTAAATTAAAATAGCGGGAAACTCATTTCGCGCTGCGAAATGTATCCTTCCCGCCTGTTAAATACAAACAAAAAGGCTGCTGACAAAACGCCCGCAGCCTGTACCTAATCCATTTCCAATCGGTAATAACAACACTTTCAAAAGCATAGCCAAAACTACGCTTATATCATGCCGTATTACCGACAAACCTCAGAAGATAAAATCATAACAGATTTGTATCTCCCTAATTAAGCTCCGCACAACGTCTCGCCGTTATCCAATTAAGCGGAGCAAACACTTTCTTAGACTTGTAAACGCCTGAAACAAACATACCAAACCCTCCCGTATGTAAAAATTATAACATACCGTGAAAAATAAATCAAGCATTATTTTTATAAATCTGAAATCTTTTTATTTTCGGCGTAATACTGTGCTTGCGCGTTCCACAGTTCGTGATATTTGCCGTTTTCGTCCGCGATAAGCGCGTCGTGACTGCCGCGCTGTATCAGCTCCCCCTCGTGGAACACCGCTATATCGTCGCAGAACCTGCACGATGACAGCCTGTGCGATATGTATATCGCCGTCTTGCCACCAACTATCTCGTTGAACTTGGAGTACACTTCAAACTCCGCGATTGGGTCGAGAGCGGCGGTCGGTTCGTCGAGGACGATGAATGGTGCGTCTTTGTACAACGCCCGCGCAAGCGCGATTTTCTGTGCTTCACCGCCGGATATTTCCACGCCGTCCTCCTCGAAATCCTTGTACAGCGGTGTCTCTAATCCTCTGTCCATCTTTTCGATGCGTTCGGTAAAACCCGCTTCGTCAAGACTCTCGGCTGCGCAGGACTCATCGTATGTCAAATCAGCCGCTACGTTGACTCCAAGTGAAAAAGAGAACAATTTAAAGTCCTGAAAAACAACCGAAAAGAGCGACATATAAGTATTGTAATCAATAGTTTTTATATCAATTCCATTTATGGTGATAATTCCTTCAGTCGGGTCATATAAACGGCACAGGAGTTTGACCATAGTAGTTTTGCCGCTTCCATTGCGACCAACAACGGCTATGCGCTGACGAGGGTCTATTTTCATTGATAAATTTTTTAGCGCACACTGGTCGCTCCCGGGGTATTTGAAAGATACATCGTGGAACTCGATTTCATATCTTTCGCTGCTACTTATTGGCAAACCCTCTTTGCCTTTGGGTAAAACGGGTGGGATATCGAAGAAGCCCATCACAATATTCCAGCGTCGGGCTATCCGAAGCAGCGAAGTTCCCTGATATGAAAGATTTCCTAACGCGCCTACAACCCGACCAACAGCACCGGCACAGAAAATAACCGACCCTATTGGCAGTGCTCCCATGAGGGAAATCGCACCCACTACTATATAATTGGCTCCGGTCAATATAGCCTCGACCAAAGTGTTCGCGCCGTTATTCGCGCTGGAAACACCCGCCATTTTGTCGGTCAGATTTTTTATCACGTTAGCTTGACCGAGAAACAGGTAGCGGCTGATGAGTCCATGCGCGTCAAAGAGTCGGACATCTTTCCCATCTTTATAGCTGATTCCGGCGTTGCCGACTAATTGCATATAATATTTTAATTGTTTGGAGTTCTCATCATTTATAGTATCCCTTTTCTTCTGGCTCCAGGCGGCAATACGCGTCTGTATAAACATGATTAATGCGATAAAAACGATAAATGCCAATCCCAACCAGATATTGACGTTTACAAATGAAGCGAGAAGCGGGAGCAGAATAATTATGCCAATAATCAAACTTAGAACCGTGCCGAATATTCCCGCTATGCTGCCTATTATACCCCACAGGCTTTGCCCCCACGAATTTTCCTGGGAGATTTTCTGGCGCAGGGTTACGGTTTCGGGATTTTCGAGAGACGGGTAATCTAATGACAGTGTTTTTTCGCCCATCAGCGTTTGAAAGGCGACGTCTGCGCCAAGCAAATGAGCATTATCGACGCGCATAACGGCATACACGAGCGCATTTAGAGTGCCCGTTATTCCGATGATCCACAGCGCTCTCGGCAGAAATGATTCAATCGGCTTGCCGTCTGTCAGACTTCCGACCACATAAGCTGATACATAAATGCCGGCATATGGCAGTGTGTTCTGCAGAGCGGAAGTGATTATACGAAGCGGCAGAAGCAGCTTATCTAATTGATTTATGACTCCTATCAAGGTTAGCAGCGCTTTTATATCCGTTCTGATTTTATTCACTGACTGACACTCCTTCCTGAACTTCAACTTTTTCGGTTTCGGTTTTGTAATACTGGCTTTGTATTTCAAACATTTCGGCGTACTTCCCGTGAAGCGTCATCAGATCTCCGTGGGTGCCGCTCTCGGCAATGCGCCCGCCGTCCAGAAGCAGGATACGGTCGCAGAAACGGGTGCTGGCTAAACGGTGCGAGACAAAGAGCGACGTTTTACCACCCGATAACTCGCCGTAATTTTCATAAACTTCACTTTCGGAAATAGGGTCGAGAGCGGCGGTCGGCTCGTCAAGAATGAGTATCGGCGCGTCTTTATACAGCGCCCGCGCCAACAGCAGCTTTTGCTGCTGTCCGCCCGAAAATATTACGCCGTCTTCATGTGCGAGTTTAGTCATATAGCTGTCAACGTTTTTTGGCAACTCGTCAACAGCGTCCCACAGACCGGCTTTTTTAAGACAATAAACGGCTCTATTACGGTCAGTTTGGTCTGCTGGTTTCATAGATACGTTTTCGATGAGCGTGAAAGGCAGAATAAAAATTTCCTGGAAAACAGTGCCAAATAATTCGGTGAGTTGTTTGCGCGTGTACTTGCGGCTGTCAATTCCGTTCAGTAAAATCTCGCCGCTGTCCGGTCGGTACAAGCCTGTCAGCAACTTGATAATAGTGGTTTTCCCGCCGCCGTTGACGCCGACAAGAGCGATGTTTTCACCCGCGTTTATAGTGAAACTGATGTGGTTAAGCACTTCGTCGCCGTTTTGGGTATAAGCGAAAGAAACGTCCCGAAATTCAATCGTTATCGGGAAAACGGGCAATGGATTAACATCAGCCGGTTCTTCTTCGCCCGAAAGCTCCAGATACTGACGAACGTCGCATATCATAAAATTGGAATATGAGACAGCGGCAATACCGTTGACTAATTCGTTGACCCAGCTGGAAAAGCCGGCGATGAGTCCGACGTAAAACAGAAAATCGGGTACAGCGATAACTCCTGCTGCCACTTGATGGACCAAGAAAAGGTAAGCCAGCAGATCCCGAAGAACGCCGGTCACAATCTGCGTTCCGTCCGGCAGAGTCCACATACGCTGGATACGTTTGTCAAAAGAATAGTTCTCCTTGACGATACCGTCGCGGATTTTCTTCAGCATACCTTGCATACTGAAAATCCGTATATCCTTGCCGTATGACACATCGTCCAAGCGGTTAGTGATATAAGGAATCTTACGCTGTACCCGCGCACGAGGCGCACGTATTTTACGGTCAAACCGTTGCGCGGCGCTCAAAACTAGTAAATATACCGCCGAACTGACGATGAGCAGGAGTACGATGATGAAGTTGAGTTGAGCCAGGACGCTGGTGTACAGGATAAATCCGGCAAGCGTAGTAAAAGTTCTGCAGATTGCCGGTAGCATCCGGTTAAGCCCAAAATATGGGTCGCTCGAAACAGCCGCATTTGCGCGTGCAAAAAGAGCTTGATGCTCGGCGCTCTCGACATATGGGTAATCACAGGTAAGATTTTTGTCAAACAGTTTCAGAACATAACGATGGCGTACAGCACCGGTCCTCGACCAAAAAGAACCATCAGAGGATCCCCGAAAGAACGCCACCAACCCAAGGAGCAGAACAAAGCCGCCGACACTGAGGAAAAAACGACTCAACTCCACTTTGTCCATCAACTCGCCAATCACTACTTTAGGCAGATAAGCGGTAAGATAGGGTGTAAGAACACCGCACACCATGGAAACAAACGCGATAAACAGCAGTCGTTTGTCGTTTAACCACATTTCTTTAAGTATGTAAGCACTGTTTTGGAATGAATTATATTTGGGCTTTTCTCTTTTTTCTTTTACTTTTTCGTGTTTCATACCATTGCCTCATTGCTAATATAAATTATATTGTTTCCACTCTGTAAATAAAAAGACGCGGATAATATTTTTTATTCGATATTGATTAATTATACCATATAAAATAAAAGAAAACAATAATGCCCATAAGAAAAATCTAAAATTTTTCGTTGGCATCTTTATATACGCCGTCTGTTGCTGTTCGTCGTCGCAAATTGCTATGTTTATATACATATTTCCACTCCTGAAAATATTTTGTGTTTTCAAATATTATATCATACTATGACATTTTTCGCAACATCATATCAAAAAAGGTGAGTATCTTACTACCCACCTTTTTATTTTTATCTAATTTCCAATAATCTTCATATAAAATTTTAACGTTCTCGGCGGGTCGAACTCACAGAAATAAACACCTTGCTATGTTCCGAGAACAAGTTTGCTACTCGTTGGGTAAATAAGGTGTATTCAAATATTATTTTCATTTACCTCCACGTCTGTCATTTCGCTCTGTATCGCCAAAGTCGCCGCGACTATGTGCTTGCAGAGCAGTTTCGATACCCTGTTTGGTCTGCATGTACAGTTTCCGTCAACGAATTCTCCGCTTCCTTTGTACAATCGTACTTTGACCGTATGATGTACGATGCTGTCCTCGTCCGGTACTTTGGCAAGATAGCTGACTATTCCATCTTCGTAAGGCATATACTCAACTGCGCCGCTTTTGAACAGGGCTACACCTTTTTTGACAGCATTGGGGTTACATTCATAGTCTTCGTTGAACTCTTTAATTGTGTCGTCGAGATTTATCGCCGTATAATATCACCTTACAATCATATTTTATTGTATAATTTTATCATGAATATATGAAAAAATAAACAATAAATTTTATCGACTTGTTTTTTGTGCTAAGCCTGTATAAAAATGTATAAATTGTTAATACTTATAAATATCTTAAAATAGTCTTGACAAAAATGTTTTTGTGATGTATAATAAAATCACACAATATTGTGTGATAACTTAACATAATGAAGAACGGAGGTGAAATAATATGCGGGAAAAACGTGTACGTTTTGGTGATTTCATCAAAAAGAAGCGGTTAAGCGACCCACGCGAAATCAGACAATCTGACATAGCGAAAGAATTGGATATATCGGTCAGCTTATACGGCGAAATTGAGAACCGCCGTCGCCGACCTTTTGATTTCGACAAAATCGAGAAATTCGTCGAATATTTCGGACTGACGGACGAAGATAAGGCTCGGATGTATGATTTAGCCAGTTACGAGAACCGTGAAATACCGGCTGATATCGAGGATATATTTATGTACGAGGAAGTGGGAGAACTGGCTCGGTTTGCGTTACGGCAGTCGAAGGCAGGCAATATAACGGAAGAAGATTGGAAAAGATTCATTCGCGAGAGCGAGGAAAATAAGGAACGGCGCGAAGGAGGCGCACAAAATGATTAGGATAAAAATAACCAGGATTGACGAACAGAACGACAACACGCCGATACTGTACAACCGCGAAATAGACGAGTACGCGCACGTCGTACTAAAAGATTATAAGCCGCAGTTATTACGTGAACCTGGGGCCATTAATTTTGAGCATTTTCTTGAATCGTATCTCGGCGTAACGCTTATATTCAGGGACATTTACTATGAAGACCCGGAACGACCGATTTTTGCTGTGACAGCGTTTCGCGACGGTACACTGAAAGTGTTCGACCGCAAAAACAATCGAATAGCAAATATTATAGTGCGGGCAAACACTGTTATCCTTGATAATATCGTGATGGAACCGGGCAGAGAGGGACTCGCGTTGTTTACCGGACTGCACGAAGGCGGGCACATCCTCATACATTCGGGAGTATATGACACATTCCGGGTGGGGCAAGTCTGTTGCCGCCGCGAAAACGTCGAAAATAACGGTGGGAAATGGCAACAGAGAACCGCTGTCGAGTGGCGCGAACATCAAGCTGACTATTTCGCCGCCGCCCTCGCTATGCCTAACGCGACATTCATGCCGTTCGTCAATCATTTTCTGAGGGAGAATGGCATATGGAAAAACTGTATTGTGTTAGGCTATGACGAAGATATGGACATATTCGCTCAAGAACTCCTACCGGAGCGTATATCCGAAGTGTACGGCGTTTCAAAACGAGCGGCGTCGATTAAGCTGAAAAAAAGCGGTTTTGTCGCAGATATGCAACCGTATCAAAAGTGGGAAGAAAAGAAAATTTATAACGATTTTAACGTATATTAACTATATTGGGAGTTTAGCAATGAATACACCAGAATGTGAAAAAGACATATATGCCTTTATGATACACGACTATATACCGGACGTTTTACGCGGTACGGCATTCCGCAGAGCCAGACGTTTCAACGACGAAAGACAAAAAATCATCAAATGTCCGCGTTGCGGTAAACAGCTCACTGCCATAAATCCCGCAACGAAAGTTATACTGCATAAATATTCGAAAAAGACTGATGTTTCCTGCCATGAATACCGCAAATGCAGTTCATGTAACGAAACTATAGGATTTATCTTTACTTTAGGATAATCAAAATAAAAAAAAAATAAAATAAAATATGTGTATAGACCTACCGCTCATGGAGCGGTTAAGCGAAGGTTTCACGGAATCTGAAACAAGCGTCTGG
>WQYZ01000224.1 GCA_009780985.1 Oscillospiraceae bacterium
ATTCTTGACAGCCGCAAATATGTGCCGCTTGATACAAAAATATCTTGCCGCGAATATGAAGAGCCAAAGGAGCTTTTTCATAAAATCGCATTGGAATATCTGGCAAAAAACAAATATTTTGATATAAAACTGTCATCTCTTTTCAACATTTTATTATGCGAATTGTCGGCAATCAACAACAATACTGCAACTGCCAGTTCAGATAATCTATTTAACCATGCGCTGTGTATTATGAGCGAACATCCCGAAAATTTTTATAAAATAAAAGATCTGGCGGCTATTTTTTCCGTGGCGGAAAAAACGATAAGAAATACATTTCTCAGACATACGGGAGAATCTGTCCACGAATATCAGCTCAAAAAAAAGATAGATATTATTAAGACGCGAATACAGCTTGAACCGAATCTCAAAATGAAAACAATTTCAAAAGAATACGGGTTTTGCGACGAATTTCATTTGAGCAGGATTTTCAAAAAATATGTCGGCGTACCGCCTACGGATTATAAATTTACTTTATGATAAACAGTTGTCAGCTTTTTTATTTTCGTTATAATACTGAGCCTGAGCATTCCATAATTCGTGATATTTGCCGCCCTCGTCAGCAATGAGCACATCGTGACTGCCTCGCTGTATCAGCTCCCCCTCGTGGAATACCGCTATGTCGTCGCAGAACCGGCACGACGATAGTCTGTGCGATATGTATATCGCCGTTTTTCCGCCGACTATCTCGTTGAACTTCGAGTACACCTCAAACTCGGCGATAGGGTCAAGTGCGGCGGTCGGTTCGTCGAGGACGATGAACGGCGCGTCTTTGTACAACGCCCTTGCTAACGCTACTTTTTGTTCTTCTCCGCCTGATAATTCAACTCCGTCGCCGTCATCTTCGAAGTTTTCATTAAGATATGTATCCAGACCTTTCGGCATATCAGCAAGCCGTTCCGCAAAACCGGACTTGGATAACATCTCCGTCACTTTTTCGCTGTCATAATTCACGCTTACCGCCACATTTTCACCGAGTTTAAATGGCAGTAACTTGAAATCCTGAAATACTACCGAAAATAAGTCCATATATTCGTTATATTTATATTTTTTTATATCTATCCCGTTAAGCGTTATTTCGCCCTCTGTTGGATCGTATAACCGACACAACAATTTTATCATCGTTGTTTTACCGCTTCCGTTCATGCCAACAACCGCGAGCCGTTGACCGATATTGAATTGGAGATTTAAATTTTTGAGCGCATAAGAGTCCATACCGGGATATTTGAACGACACATTTTTGAACTCAATCGCATAATCGTTATCGTCGCGTTTTTCTACGGATAAAGTACCCTGATATTTTTTATTTGGCGTATCGAGGAATCTGATAATTTTATCCAGAAACGCGGTGTTGTTCACAAGTCCGCCGATATTTGTGAGAAGTAAAGCGAACCCCTTGCTGAACAGCGTTATCGCGCCTACATACTGCACAATCCCGCCCACGCCGAACGCTCCCGCAAATGCTTTCAGCGCGACAAACAAATATATAAGACCGTTCGACAGATATGACACTCCTGTACTTAACGCGCTGAATTTAGCATTGTACTTTGCGCATTTTTCCCATGTCCCGAATCTGAAATCAAAAAAATCCTCCGCGCTTTTGTCAATGACGCGTTTTTGATTATATATTCGGATATCTTTCGCTCTTTCACTTCCGTATATCATATCGAAAAAATAGAAGTAGAAAAGATGTTTTCCTTTATTTTCTTCGGCAGTCGATTCAGCCCATATTTTTCCGCCAATCATCGACAAATACGGTGAAAGTAAAATTGAGCAGGCGAGAATTAATATGACAATAATAACTGCAACGGGTGAATTAAGAAACACAAACGGCGAATTTACAGGTATTTTCAACGTAAACAGTGAAAACGCCATAGCTACGGATAAAATAACCGGCATTATGCCGTCTGTTATTCCGTAATATGTTCCTAACAGATAAGGCAGCCCAAATTTTGTATTAAAATGATACTGGCGGATTTCATAAAACTCCTGCTGTTTTTCTGGATTTTCAATATCTACATAGTCCATTGAGAATAATTTATCCGAATATATTTTAAGCAATGCGTTCAATGAATCAGTTGCTTTATACTCTGTCAAGCGGTTGATAATGCTTTTGATAAGCATAGACGCAAAATTAAGTCCTATCGTGAGTAAAATGAGAAAAACAAGCCGGTTCTGATTTTTTTCGCCCGCGAGTTCGTTCAGAATCTTAGCTGAAAAATATATATTTATAAACGGAACAACCGAGTTGAAAACAGACTGGAATATCTTTAAAACCATGACAGTCTGCGGAACTGCCGCCAATATTTTTAGTCCGCGCATTATCACATTGATATGCTGTTTTACCGTAAATTTATTTTCTTTTGCTTTTTTTGGCTTATTCATTAGAACTCAACCCCCTCTTTGTAATATTTGCTCTGGATCTCAAATAGATTCGCGTATTTTCCGCCGATTTTCAACAATTCGTCATGTGTTCCGCTTTCGGCGATAGTTTTATTTTCTATAAATATAATCCGGTCGCAGAATCTCGTGGAAGCAAGACGGTGTGAAATATATACAGACGTTTTTCCGGCTGCCAATTCATTGTATCTATTATAAAGTTTGCTTTCCGCAATAGGGTCAAGCGCGGCTGTAGGCTCGTCCAGAATCAAAATCGGAGACTCTTTATACAGCGCGCGGGCAAGCATCAGTTTCTGCATTTCGCCGCCCGATAACTGCACGGCATCGTCGTTGATATATCTTTCAAGCATTGAAGCTGTGCCGTTCGGAAGGAAGTTTATTTTTTCTTCAAGGTCCGCCATTTCAAGACAGCGTTTGATTTTATCGTTATCCAATTCATCATCTGAAAGCTGCGATATATTCTCGGCTATTGACAGCGGCAGGATATTAAAATCCTGAAATACCGCCGTAAATAAATTATAGTATTGTGTCCTGTTGTATTCGCGGATATCTTTGCCGTTCAGTAATATTTCACCCTCGTCAGGGTCGTAAAATCCGCAAAGCAATTTGACGAGCGTAGTTTTGCCTGCGCCGTTTAATCCGACTACCGCCAGTTTTTCGCCCGCTTGTATGGTGAGATTTATATTTTCCAAAGTATTTTCTTCCGCGCCTCTGTAATGAAAACTGACATTTCGCAGTTCAAGCGAATAACCTTTTCCTATTTCCGGCGCAATAGGTTCGCCTTCGTCATATTTAAACTTGCTTGGATATTCCAAATATTCGCGTATAAAGCAATAATTCAAACTGTGCGTATATAATTCGGTATAATTACTTAAAATACCTGCAATCCAGCCGGAAAATCCTCCGATTGCGGCGAACATCAGCACAAAATTATCCACTGCAAGCCCGAAGTACAACACCTGCCAGATTAAATACGCGTATGCTATTCCCTCGCGCATGAACGCCGCCGCGCAATCGACCGCGTCCGCAATAAGCTGCCTTGTCTGTACCCTGCGGTTGAAGTCATAACCAAATTTAACGCAGGCGTTATATATATCTTTAATCCAGTCAGTCATGGCAAACAGCCTTATATCTTTCGCCATTACATAATCTCTGGCGATGCCGTTGTTTATTTGAAATTCCCAGCCCAATCTCGCTTTTCTAATATCCAACTGATGTTCATATTCCCATTTATTTGCCCATCGTCTGACTATTACTCCGAAAATTGTCGTGACGGCGGTTATCAATAAAACAAGCGGGTTCACCGATACAAGCAGGATTATATATACGATAAATCCAAGCAGATTTATTCCGATATTTGTAAAAGTGGCATATATCTGTCCTGTGGAGCGCACGCCGTAACGCGTTTCTTCGGCGGATTTTTGTTTTAAGCGGCTGTATTTTTTATCTTCGAGATTAGCGTAATCGGTAGTTATATCTTTTATCAAAATATCATAGCTTACTTTAGTGCGGAGTATCCACCTTCTGAAATCAAAGGCGGAATCAATATAATTCTTTGCGGATTGCAGTATTACCGTAGCGGCGGTAAACGCAAGCACGGTAATCACAAGCGCGCTGATATTTACGCCGGAAATTATCTGCGCCACAACGGTCTTGGGCAGGAAGAGCGCGACAACCGATATGATAACCGTCAAAAATATCTGTGCAAGTATGACAAATAAGACGCTTTTATCGCGTATCCAAGCGTTTTTTATGACATATCCGCTGTTTTGTAGTATATTATATTTCGGTTTTTCTTTTTTCACTCCATTCATAAATTATCACCTCTACGACGATTATATCATAAAACAAGTAAAAAGAATACACTCCGTGCACGAAATGCTTGTTTCTGTGCACGAAATGCACTTATCAATATTATTTTTATTGAATCGGCAATAATATTTCTGCCGTAAACGCGCCGTCCTCGCTGTTGCGGTCTATATACCCGCCGTACTTCTCGACGGTTTTGTCTATACGCATAATCCCGAATCCATGATTTTCACCTTTGCGCGAGTGAAATATATTACCGCTCTTTGATAATTTTTTGCCTGGCGCAGTATTCGTGAAAACCATATACAACTGCGTGTTCTTCATGCCTATGAATATCCTGATGAACTTTTCTCCGTCTTCAATGCTGTCGCATGCCTCTATCGCGTTGTCGAGCAGATTTCCGATGATAACGCACAAATCTATGTCGGATATATTCAGGCTTTCCGGTACAGCCGCTTTTGTGTTCACGTTAATTTTTTTTGAGTTGGCAAGAGAAATCTTGCTGTTCAATATAGCGTCTATCATTATATTACCCGTTTTGATTATCGTATCAACACTTGTCAAATCCTCATCAAGACGGTCAAGATATTCGCTGACTTTCTCATGTTCGTTGAACAACATATACGCTTTCAGAGTCTGTATATGATTTTTATAATCATGCCGCCAGCCGCGAACCTGTTTATACATATTTTCGACTTCGGCGTAATACTTTTCTATCAGACTTGCCTGAAACGCCGCCATTTTCCTGTTTATTCTGTTTTGAAAAAACATAATGTCCTCCTACAATTCGAAAAATTTAGAAATACTTGATAAACGCTTTATTTATATCTTTATATAATCCGCGACCGAGCGGAACTGAAACGCCGTCAGTCAATATAATCTCATCTTTTGATATTCTGCGGATATAGCGCAGTCCGACGATAAACGAACGGGTACATTTGTAGAAACCGCCGCCAAGTTTTGTTTCTATTTCCGCGAGCGGCATTTTGATTTTATACTGCTCTCTTTCTGTGTTTATTATTACATAATGAAGCGAGGATTCTATATAAATAATATCGCGGAGCGGGATAAATATATCTTTGCGGTTTATAGTGAACGAAAGAAATTCTGTGTCTTTTTCTAAATTTTTTACAGCTTTGTCGAATACCTCGAATAGTTTATCCTCTTTGACTGGTTTCATCAGATAATGCAGAGCTGAAACGTCATACCCTTCCGCCATGTAATCGGCAAAACCAGTTATAAAGACAATAGACGTTTTTGTGTCGGACTTTCTGATTTCTTTTGCGAGTTCGACGCCGTTTTGTCCGCCCATTTGTATATCAAGCAACAATATGTCATATTTTTCACTTTCATTCCATGTAGATTTAAAATCTTCTGCGCTACTGAACATATCTGTCCGAATTTGTATGCGGTTTTGTTCAGCCCATTTATTTATTATAGCTCTTATATATTCCGCTTGCTGCTGTTCGTCGTCACAGATTGCCATCCTAATTTCCATAAATCTTTTCCTTTGCCGTTAAAAAAATCATTTCATAATACATTATACCATTTTAGACGATTCTTCGCAATACTTAAAAATATAATCTTTTTGTATCATATATCATATTTAATCACATTCGAAAATTTCACAATAAATACTTTATTTTGGCTGAATTATCATGTATAATAATATTTTATAGAAAATAAAAGAACGGAGGAATTATCTTGTACAGCGGCGTGCCTCGCGGCAGCGAATATATAAATCGGCTGCTTGAATTCACCAAACGGGAATATGGACTTATCCCAACAAATATCGCTCCTGCGAAGCGCGGTTATTTCGGTGAAACATGGCGGTTAAATACAGCAACCGGTCAGTATTTTCTCAAATTGGATTACTCTGCCAAACACAAAGAAATTTACAGACGCAGTTTCACAGCAATTGACCGCATATGCAGTCAAGGTATTGATTTTATCAGCAAAATCGTCAGAACTTCGGACGGTAAATTAAACTCGCGGTTTGATTCGGCGGTCATAGGAGTTTTCGAGTGGATTGACGGCGAAAATATTCAGGACGAGAGAACGAAAACCGCCGAGTATGATATGCTGGCAAAGATCTATACCGTGCCGGCTGACGGGCTTAATATTCCCAGAGTTATATTTTCAACTGCAAGTGTGGATTTGTTTTACAATCAATGGAACCGGCTGAAAAATAGTTATGGTGATAAAACCGCAGTGAAAATATGCGCTCTTTTTGAACAAAACCGAGGCAAACTCGAACACCGAGCAAACCGCCTTACACTTTTCGTCGGCAAATGTGCGGGAGATGATACGAACTATTATATCACTCATGGCGACGCAGGGGGAAATATTATCATAAACGGAAATAGATTTTATCTCGTCGATTGGGATGACCCGATTATCGCACCGCCCGAAAGAGACGCATGGTTTGGCTTTTTCTACTGGGATTGGGCGGCAGGCGCGTTCAATGAAGCGTTGCGCAGAAATGGAATTGCGTACATCATACGCCCCGAACGGTCGGCATATTATTGTTATCACTCGTTTTTCTGGTACCTGACTGAATATTTAGACACATATTTTGAAATAGGAAATCGCGGCGGCGATATGTGCGAGGAATTGAAAAAATATTTTACCTGCTGGATTGAGGAAGAAATTCGATGTGCTGACAATATGAATTTATGAAAAGCTGTAAATATATTATCTGGTTTTGTACAAGAAATTTAATGAAAACTCAGCATTATCCGGGGATTATATCTCCGCTTTTTTTATTTGTCCTAATATATCGTTACCGCAATACGTCATTGATTGCAACAAAAAATGTCCGTTTCCGGACACTTATTTTATGGAGCGGGTGATGGGAATCGGACCCACACGACCAGCTTGGAAGGCTGGAATTCTACCATTGAACTACACCCGCGTAATTTTGTACTTTAATATAATAACATTTTTAAAATCGTTTGTCAATACTTTTTTTGAATTTCATCAAAAGTTTTTAAATAGAGATTTTATGCTATGTAATTTTGTCAAAAATAATAATTTTGCATATAATTAAATTAGGCAGTCAATGATATATTTTAATATAATTGATGCGCTATATTATTTTTTATCATATTTATTCAGAAAGGAGACAATTAATGCAACAAAGTAAAGGTTATCTTACTGTCCGGGTGACAGGTCACAATTTCGCTACGCCTATAGTAGGAGCAAAAATAGATATAACCGATATGGACGGCAATTTCATAGAAACTATATTTACCAATATAAGCGGCATATCTCCCCCGATAGCGTTGGACGCGCCTCCTCCTGAAACGCAGCTTGA
>WQYZ01000225.1 GCA_009780985.1 Oscillospiraceae bacterium
AAAGCTAAGGCACTCATGCAGGATATATACAATAAAATTCTGCTCATTTCGACGGCTGCGGCAGTAGTCACGGCGGCAGTGGCTCTGCTTATGATGAACTTCTCGAAAAACGGCAGGACAGTTGACGAATCACGGGCATGGTTGAAGCGAATCGTCATCACATGGATTATACTGAATAGCCTGGGCTTCATTGTAGCATATATTTCTCCGCTGGTTTCAGGCGGACAGTGGACGGGGTGATTATGATTGGGTATATTAGACGGAATCGTAAAGTGGATAGCGGAGCAGGTCATGAATGGACTTGATCTGATTACGACATCGGTATTAGGCGCGCTCGGTTGCAGCATGGACACATTCCTGCGGTATTTCCCCGCAGTCGGTACGATGTACAATATATTCGTGGCACTGGCGATCGGACTCATACTGCTCAACTGGGTATGGCAGCTGTTCAGGAATTTCGGGCTTGTCGCGGGCATTGAAGCGGAAGATCCAATCAAGCTCAGTATCCGCTCGGTGCTGTTCATACTGCTGGCATACTTCTCGAAAGATATAGTCGATATTGTGCTAAAAATCGGTGGAACGCCGTACAACTGGATACTCACATCAGACCTGCCGCCGATCAGTTTCGCCAGTTTCAATTCTGTCATGCTTGTCATATTGGGCGTGATATCGAACGGAGCAGTGGCAATCATCGCATTGATACTGGTGCTGATACTGGCGTGGAACTACATCAAACTGCTGTTTGAAGCAGCGGAACGGTACATATTGCTCGGCATACTGATATTCACGGCTCCGGTGGCGTTCGCGATGGGAGCGTCGCAGACAACGTCGAACATATTCAAGTCGTGGTGCCGAATGCTTGGCGGGCAGATATTTCTGCTGATAATGAATGCTTGGTGCCTACGCATATTCACTAGCATGGTCGGTGCTTTTTTGGCAAATCCGTTGTCATTGTAACAAAAATAAAAATGTGTAATGACAATAATTAATGTGATAAACGATAAATTATTGCATTTTACAATGATTTAAGTGATAAAACAAAAAATTTTGTGATTAATTTAGAATATGAAATTTTGTTGTTTTATATAAAAGCAAGCAAAAATGCGCTAAATATATGATTTTACAAATAAAATATCACAAGATTTATTGTATGCCTATAACAGTATTAACAGAAAAATTAAAGAAAGGATCTGATGGATAATATTTGAAAATAAAAACATCACAAATTCTATTGTCACAATCCGCTTTAAACCGTGGCTATATATCACAGATATTATTGTCACGATACAAAAAAATTGAGGAGTATATATAATTTATGAAATCAACGAAAAGAAAGATGTTTATAAAAACGATGTTTGTGTTAATATCAGTCACAATTATAGTAATTGCATTATCACAAATAAAAGTCTATTCATTGTCGGAAAGCGATGTGCAGAATCAGGTTGCGGCGAGCAGCAAGGAATCGGTGGGCGGCAATGTATTCATCTGGTTTCTGTGCGCGATAGCATTTCTGAAAGTATCGCAGAAAATCGAGAGTTTATTAGGCAGCTTGGGAATCAACGTTGGGCACAGCGGGGGGTCGATGCTGGGCGAAATCATGATAGCGGCGAGAGGGTTATCATTTCTGAAGAATTTCGGGAGAGGAAAAAGCGGTGCAACATCGAGCAGCGGCGGCGGAAACACGGCAAATCCAGCGTCAGCATCAGGCGGATTTGCGGGAGCGGTTGGGCGCAGAAATCCCAGCGTCCCGCCAAACGGCAGTGCAAACGTGAACACCGGAAATACTACTCCTGGAAGTTCGATTACACCACCGAACGCGAATCCTATTCCTGTTTCAAACAACGGCAATGTGCCAATCGCTGATTTACCGAACCCGCAGAACGTAAGCCTCAACACTGGAAATCCCGTTGGCGTACCGATTGCGGGCGATATTCCGGCAGCGAATATAACGGGAAACATAGCTGATGTGAACGCGGAAAGCGGGAGTGGGAGTATATCTGTTAATGATAACAATGTATCGACAAATTCAATAAATGCTGATTCTGGAATCGGGATTATATCATCAGTAGGTATGTCAAACATACCGCCGAATACAATTGAGGCAAATATAAAAACCGATAACACACAGGAACTATGTGGAGATAATGTCGAAACAGACATGGTAATTCCAAATAGTTTATCAAACGGAGTCTTAGAAATCGGGATAAACAATCCGTCAAATATAATTGAATCGAACATAAAAACTGACGATATGCAAGATTTTGAGACAAGCAATGTGCAGACAGAGATAATTGGCTCGGATACATACTTCAACAGCAGTATACCAACGTCCGGGACGGTAAATGTACCGACAGATACAGAAATCTCAAATACAAAAATTAATAATATATTCGTTTCCGGAGCAAATAATGTATCAGCGAACATACCTGTTTCAAATACTGAAGCTCTCAGTAGTATACCAATCTTTGAAGCGGGCAATATACCGGCAAATACAGAAAAAATCGTCGAAACTGTTGATGGCGGCATCGCAAACACAGAACGAATAATCAGTTCGGAAAACCTGACGGCAGATACATTTCCTTCGTACATGGGATATGCGAATACGCCTGATGTTCCGAAATTCACAAATGTTGAAATCGGCGACGGAATGATAACGGGGACAGAAACATCGTCAGCTTACCCGGACGGCAAACAGTTCAGCATGTACAACGCGGGGCAATATATGTCCCCAGTTGGCAATTATACCACAGTAGAATCGGCAGACGGCACAAAATGGCACAAACAATATACATACGGCGAACCTGAAATAGTGCCGTATAAGAGTGCGGACGGCAGCATACAGAATCATCTGGAGATAGTTCAGACAATGCCGGAACCGCCAAAACGAAGGGACAGTGCGAAAAATGGCAAATGAAGATAAAAACAGTAGTTCAGATTTTTTAGAAAAAGGCATGAACATAGCTAACGCGCTCAAAGGCGCGATGAAAACGGGCAAAACAGTGTCAGGATTGGCGAAAGGCGCGGCTGCAGGCGGACCATACGGAGCGATATTAGTAGGATTGTGGCAGAACAGGAAAACTGTGGGCAAAATCATAGCGGCTACCGCATTTATATTGCTCCTGCCCATCTTGTTCATACTTATGCTGCCGTCGATCATCTTCGGCAGTCTGTTCGGCGGCGGAGCAAATGCGGCTGATGTGCCCGTGATGAACGATAACAGTGTAATTATGGCGAATATAAGCGAATGCGAAACGGCGGTAAACGCTATACTGCGCGATAGTCACGACAAAGTATTGACCGATATTGAGGACGAAAAAGCCAAGCTGTCGGAAGATACAGAAACAGCGATAATTGATGATTACGCAGACGACATTTTTTACAACAGCGACCTCATCATCTCGCAGTATTGCGCTTCGAAAGATAATTATGAGGATATAAATATCGACGACTTGAAAGCGACCATAGAATCAGAAAAAGACAATCTGTTCAGATATACGTCGAAAACGGACATCATCACGGAAAAAGACGCGGACGGCAATGATATAAACGTCACGAAAATCACATACACAGTCGTATACTCCGGAGACTATTATTTCGCGGACAACGTGTTTCGCCTGACAGACGAGCAAAAGGCGACTGCGGCAGACTACGCCTCGAATCTGAGCATATTCCTCGACGAGGATTTCAGCAATCAGGCGTCGGCAGTACATAATTCACTGTCAGACTTGGCAGATACATACCCGTATGAATGGACAGATGATAAGTTCAATTCGCCGTTCGCGGACATGGACTGGCAGTCGCATATCACATCAGGGTTTGGCAACCGAATTGACCCTATCACGGGAGCGCAGGATTTTCATACGGGGATCGACATCGCATTTCCCAAAAACACGCCGATTCATGCGGCAAAATCAGGGATTGTGGTGGTTTCGGAAAAGAAAACGACGGGTTACGGATATTGTATAGTCATCAATCACGGTGACGGATATACTACGTTATATGGGCATTGTAACGAACTCTTGGTGAACGTCGGCGATACAGTAAGCGCAGGAGATGTGATAGCGCGGGTTGGGACGACCGGCAGATCCACTGGATTTCACACCCATTTCGAGATTATTTTGAACGGTGTGCCCCAAAATCCGATGGATTATATCGGATGAACTTAACGAATTTTAACAATTAAAACGTAGTTTTTATCATATCTTTTTGATATAATTAATAACGCTTAGGCAATATAAAATAATTTTTTTAGCTGAAAGGAATGAAATTTTATGAAAAGTATGAAGAGATTATTTGCGAAAGGTTATTTAACAAATTAGCAGGTAATTGGTTTATTTTACCTGCTCAAAAATTTTTGGATTGAAAGAGGTAAAATAATGGTATCACAAAATTTACTCGAATTTGCGTCAAAAAATTACGGTTTTGACGTAAACACTTTTAAAGTTGAATATGCAATCACATTCCCCGACCAAAAAAGAGAAATATATGTATTTAATAAGGACGGCAAAGAATATATATTAAAATGTGACCCCTGTCCCGAACGGTATATTCGTTACACAAGAGCAAAAATGGATTTTATTTGTTATTTGGCTGAAAATAATGTAAGCGTTGCTTCGCCGCTGAAAACAAGTAAAAACGATTTTGTTATTTCTGAATATGAAAACGGTATAAATTATATTATTACCGCTTTGGAAAAAGTAAGCGGTCAGCGTTGGGATAACGACGACCCAGATAAGTGGAATGACAGGATATTTTACAACTGGGGAAAAGTCATGGGCGATATACACCATTTAGCAAAAGACTATAAACCCGCATACAAGCATGATGTGCGGGACTTTTACGACGGACATTACTGGGGTTCGTTCTTTGACTGTTTAACAGCATATCCTGATGTGTATAATATCACGACAGAATTACTCAATGATATAGTGGATTTGCCGAGAGACAAAGATTCATACGGATTAATTCACGGCGATATGCACCCAGATAATTTTTATATAGAAGATGATAAAATCAAAGTGTTTGACTTTGGCGACAGCACGGGCTGGTTTGCGCAGGACATCGGAATCGCGCTTTTTGACGCTTTATGGTGGGGGCGAAAAGATAACAAAGGAAATAACTTTACAAACACAATCATAGAGAATTTCCTGAAAGGCTATTTATCAGCCAATCAGTTAAGCGACTTCTGGATTTCAAAGATACCCATGTTTATGAAATACCGGCAGATAAGCGCGTTTGTCCCATGGTTTTTTAACTCTGATGATACAGAAGAACAATATCAAAAGGAATGGAAATGCAACATAGAGAACGGTATTTTATTTGATGAATATGACTGGAAATCAATATCGGATATTATAGAAAATAGCAGTCGGTATAACAAGCAAGGCAAAGTCGTCATAATTGGCGGCTGTCCGAGAGCGGGCAAGACAACGCTGTCTGTAAAATTAGTCCAAAGCGGCAAGGGATTTTCTAAAATATCAGGCGACCAGCTTGGCGACGCTTTCTTGCGCGATTTCGACCGTGTAAAAACACTTTTGGAGAGTTTAGTGGAAGATGCCGGAGCATACGGGGTAAACGCGGTTTTTGATTATTACCCTGACAACTTTACTTTGAGCGACATAGAAAAACTGCCGTTCAAAGACAAACTGGATATATATTTTTTGGGCTTTCCGGACATTCCGGTAGATAAAATAAAATATAACATCATGCATTATGCCGAGCCTACGGACTGGATATATGCGTATAATACGGACGATGATTATCTTGAAGTAGTAGCCAAACGGATTTACGATTTCAACATAAAGATAAAAGAAGACTGCGCAAAATACGGTTATAGATATATAAATACAGGCGTAGGCGACGACAGAGCAGTTATTTTGAACTCGCTGTATAATGAGATTATAGAAAAATGCTGAAAAATAATCGTATATTTACACATAATTTTAAAATATAAAAACAAAATCAAAAAACAAAAGGAGCATGATAATATGCCGCATATCGTAATCAAGACAATAAGCGGACCGTCGCAGAAACAGCTTCAGGACGCCGCGAAACAAATCAAAGACATCATCAACAAAACTTTGGGTAAGCCGGAAAAATATATCTCAGTTTCAGTTGAGGAATATTCATTCGACGAATGGGAGAGCGTTTACAACGAATGTATCAAGGACAAAGATAATGTTCTGATCAAGCCCGGTTATTCTAACCCCAAAACATTTCAATAATATGGAGATATATAAAAATCCTAATTGCCGAAAAATCAGGGGCAGCCACATTTTGGAAGTCAGATGTGCATACTGCAAATGCTTTATAGCAAAATACCAGAAGGTTGGCGAGAGCAACTTCGTGAAAATGTACAACGACAGGATTATCGAGAGTTCTATTGATGTTTCGGTTTATCAGGGAGCGTTGTTTTGTCCTAATTGCGGAGAGCGCATAGCCACTCGTTACATTACGCAGATGGACAAAAAGGAAGCATACAGGTTTGTGCCGTCCGCGTTCAACAAGAAGAGAGTGGCAAAATAACAATAAATATATTTACAAGGCAAATCTTTTATCATTACATAAAAGATTTGCTTTTTATTTTAACGGGAGGGGGTAAGCACAGAATGGCGAGAAAATACGATGAAACCGACATTTATTATATTCCGTCAAACTTCATAGAATCGGGAACGCTGTTCGGCGGTATGCTGAAACTGCGCAACGTCATTGAAGCGGTAGTAATTCTGATTGTATTTGGACTGCCGATTTTACGGCTGAATATTTCAGTCACGGCGAAAGTCATAACCTCCTGTTTCACTGCCCTGCCTCTCTGCCTGCTCGCGTTAATCGGTGTTTCGGGTGAAAGCCTCTCGTCGTTCATAATAGGTTTCATAAAGTTTCTGAAAAATCGTCGCGTGGTCGGAAGCGAAACGACGAAAAACAAATTCATGGCACAGATGATGGAAAATATTTATGCCTTTTACAGAGCCACAAAAAAATTTATGCACAGACTTATACGAAAACCGCTGAGAAAACGAGATATATGTGATTTCGGTTATAAAAAAATAACCGAAACATTAGAAAATACCGAAGCAGTCAAAAATACTGCCGAATGTCTGCCGATTTTGAAAATCGAAAACGGCGTGATATATACAAAAGACCGCAGATACATCAAAGTCATAGAAATAGAGCCGATAAATTTTCTACTCCGTAGCGAGAGAGAACAGAAAAATATTATATACTCATTCATCAGTTATCTAAAAATCAGCCCGATAAAACTGCAGTTCAAAGTCATATCGAAACGCGCAGACATCAACCGTCATTTAGAGCATATCAAGACAGATATTGCCCGTGAAACGGACGAAAAGTGTATAGCATTGCTGAGGGACTATGAAAATCTGATTCGGTAGATTGGGTCGAGAGAAGCGGTAA
>WQYZ01000226.1 GCA_009780985.1 Oscillospiraceae bacterium
CGGCAATTTCCGACAAAAACGTCAGCGCGCGTATAGGTATGAAAGGCTTAGACAGTATGGGCAGTATGATGCAAGGCATGGGCGGTATGGACGCCATGAAAAATTTCGGCGGAATGGACAGCGATATTATAAACAGCTTATTGAAGAATCTGTCCGATATGCAAAACCCGCAGGTAACAAGCGGAAGTATGGACGCGACACTGAATAACGGATATGTAAGCGGCGCAGTTATTAACGTTACCGTAACCGGCGCAGACAGCGCGGGCGTCTTGCATACAATGGTATTTGCCGTCAACGTTTCGCTCTCCAATATCGGCTCCACGACGGTAAGCGCAATCGATACGACGGGGAAAACCGTAATTTCGTCCGATATGTTTAATATGTTTAAGATGAACGGAACGAATAACAATAATGATTAATCATAAATAAAAAGTAATGAAAACGAAAACATATCTGCGGGGCATAATGCCTCGCAGATATGTTATGGTTATATTTTGTATTGCAACGTAGAAAATACTCATAATTTTGCAGTCGTCATGTTTCATACAGCATTGTCATAAATGCTTATTATATAATCTTTGCGTTTTTAGGTACGAGCTCAGGATGTTCTTTCATATAAGATGCCGCATTATCCACAAGCTCATCAAGCGACATATCTTCATATAAGTTTTCACGCCATTCGGTATAATCAAATCGGTCTTGCTTAATGTTGGCAATAAAAATTTCGCACTCAATTAAACCGAGATTGTCACGCAATAATTTCATTCCCGCAGTCATTATAGCGGAATTTTGCATAATATCAATCATACTGTTTCCCTCCATATTTCAACAAATTCAATCGGATTTACTATTTTTATTATCTCCGTCTCATAATTAATTACACGTTTATCAGTTGTAATAAAATAATCGCATTGGGCGATTATCGCGCAAGCTAAATGAACGGCATCTTTCTTTTTAATTCCTGTTTTCATTATGTCTTCAGAAATTGGCTTAATATCTTTTCCTCTGTCCTCGCTGATAAAAAAAGATGAATACTCTGTTACAAATTTTAAAATATGCTCTTGATTACTTGTAAAAGGAATATCATTTATTTCGTGGAATAGCATAAAAGATGAATAAAGCGCAAGGCTTTTGTACTTGATAAGCGATTGGATATACATTTTTGCTATCGCTTCGTTTTTGATTTTTTCCTGTGTTAAATCGTCAAATGGTCTGCCGTAACAACAGTTGTCAAGATATATTTTCAGCATAATTAGTTCTCCTGTTTTATACTCTTACCCATAGTTATCCCAATCGGACCTTTATAGCCAAGTTTTTCATAGAATTTGAATGAAGGTTTATGTTCGCCTGTCCAAAGGTCGATACCAATAATAGAATTTTCCCTTGAAAATTTTTCAACCGCATTAATAAGCTCCGCTCCGTAACCTTTACGCTGATAACTGGGGGATACGCCCATTAAATCAATGGTTATACCATCGCCTCTCCAGTTATATCTCATGTGACAAAAAATAAATCCTGTCAATAAGTCATTTTCCCATGCTGTAAAGCCTATAAAGCGTTTATTGTCTAATAATTCTTGCAAATAGATATGTGCCGTTTCGATTGTCCACTCATCATCCCAAGATTCATTAAAAGCGTGCATGAACACTTCACAAACTTTTTGAAAATCAAATATTGAAAATTCCTTTATCATGTTTTTACCTCGCAAAATATAAATTCTCTTCACTCCAAACCGAAGATGCAGATGGTGTAGAAAATATTTTTACTCTACCGTAAATAATAGTAACATAACCGCAAAACAATATATATCACTTTATATTAATTATTTGAAACAATTTTGAAAGGATTTGATAAATCAAAATGAGCGTTTTGGAGCTTTCCCACCTCACGAAAATATATAAAAATAACAGAGGAATCAAAGATTTGTCGCTCAGTATTGAAAAAGGTCAGGTATATGGACTGCTCGGACCGAACGGGAGCGGTAAAACAACTACGATGAAAATTATAACGGGGCTTGTTCACGCCGACAGCGGAAACGTAAAAATTTTCGGCTTCAGTCCTGACGAAGATTTTGAAAAAGCAATGCAGAACGTCGGCTGTATGATTGAAAATCCAGGATTTTACCCGTACCTGACGGCAAAACAAAACCTTGAAATCGTGAGAAAACTATATTCCAACTGCCCTGAAGCCGCCGTCGAACATATACTGGAACAAGTCGGACTGTTAAAATATAAAAATGAAAAAGCCGAAAAATACTCATTGGGAATGAAACAGCGTCTGGGGCTTGCCATGACGTTGATTTCAGAGCCGGAATTTATTATACTCGACGAGCCTATGAACGGTTTGGATATTGAGGGAATGGCACTTGTTCGAAATATCATCAAAAATCAGGTTCAGAAAGGCAGAACAATATTAATCTCCAGCCATTTAGCGGGAGAAATTGAGCAAGTCTGCACCCATGCGGCAATTATCCGCGACGGCGTTTTATTAAATGAAGCAAAAGTCCCGGAAATTTTATCTGTCTACGGGAACATAGAAAATTATTATTTATCTTTAATTAAAGATATTGGCGATAGAGAGGAGATGCAGGCATGACCGGAATAAAATCGGTAATCACGCTTGTTTCATGCGAAAATCAAAAGATTTTACATCAGAGAAAATATCAGATATATCCGATAATCACAGCGGTTATTATTATATGCGCGGCGGCTGTCAGCATGATACCGAAAAATATTATAGGCTTCACAATGAGCAATTATCCATATACTGTGTTGTCAATGTTAAATTACGTCTTTGCGCCGCTCGCAATATTTATGCTTGTGTCCGATATTTTTTCAAATGAAATGTCCGGCAATGAAATTAAGGTTCTGCTTACGCGCCCGGTTCATAGGGTCAGCGTACTGCTGGCAAAAGTAATATCTGTTGCCGTCTATATCGGAATAATACTAATAGGATGTTGCGTTATATCCAGCGTTCTTAGCCTAATTTCCACCGGGTTTAAATGGTTCAATATCGTCACGGTGCTGCTGACATATATCATAGGGTATCTGCCGCTGCTGACTTTTACCATGATGTCCGCTATGATTGCATGTATAGTAAAATCCGGAACCGCATGTTTCACTTTTTGCATATTGGCTTATATGGTGTTTATGCTCGTCGGGCTTATTTTTTCAAAGATATCGCCCGCGCTGTTCACATACTATTTAGGTATCGGCGGAATGATGAGCGGCGGTCATGTGCCGTTTGCCAATCTTTTTGTGGGCATTGCGGTTTTAATTGGATATGCGCTGATTTTTCTGTCGGTAAGCGGCATTAAATTTATGAGCAAGGATTTCTGACGGAGCGGTCTTATTGTCAGTCTTCAATCCCCTGTCAATACGATTTCATCGCCGGGCTGAATAATCAGCCTGTTCGGGGCGTCGAAATTTTCGGCGACTTGCTCGTCAAACAGTTCGCCCGGGTGAGTATGATATGGTATGTTATGCTTCGCGTTTATCAGTTTGGCGCACTCTGCGGCGGTTTTTGCGTCCATATTGTATGTCCCGTCGCACGGCAGAAACGCGTAATTCAGTCCCATATCGGCAAATGTCGACATCTGGTCTGTTTTGGACGTGTCGCCCGCAACATATACTTTTATTCCGTCGATTGTTATGATATAGCCGACGCATTGCGTTATATCGTGATTTGGATTGTTTCCCGCTTCAACCGACTGAATATCTATACCTTTCACCGAAAAAGAATTATGCGTCCCGCCCGCGAGAGCCTCTGCATTTGATATAATAGTGCAATCCGGTTTCTGCGTGACTAATTGAATCTGATTGTGGTCGCTGTGCTGGTGAGTCACCAGAATTATGTCGGCAGGCACATCATATCCGTCTCCCGCATATGGATCAACATAAATCACTGTGCCGTCTTTTGACGTAAGGCGTAGGCTCGCGTGTCCCTGATACAGCAGTTTCGCCGCAGAATCGCCGTTGTTTTCCGTTGTTTCCTGCGACGCTTGTATTTTTATCGCTGACGCGTCCGTTATATCTGTAGTTTCTGCAGTTGACGCGTTTTGAGTAGTTGTCTGACATGACGCAAGCAATAATAACAGCATTAATAATCCAAACATACATATGTATTTTTTTAAATTCATATTTCAGTTACCCCCAAATTATTATTTATAGAAATAATTATAACATAATATATGCAAATTGTTTACCATAATATTGCAAATTATTTATTAAATATGGTATAATTTAATCTATCAAATAAATTATAGAAAAGGTGAATAAATAAATGGAAAAAGCAGAAAAAATCAACGTCGCAGTCGTCGGCTGCGGAACAATAGCGAATGCGGCGCATATCCCGTCATACGTGAAGAATCAGAACGCGGAAATACTGTATTTCTGCGATATAATACCCGAAAGAGCGCAGGAAGCTGTGGAAAAGTACAAATGCGGAAAAGCTGTTACAGATTATCACGAAGTCATAAACGACCCGAAAATCGACGCAATATCCGTGTGCACGCCGAACAATATGCACGCTCAGATTTCCATAGACGCATTAAACGCTGGCAAACAGGTACTGTGCGAAAAGCCGTCGGCAAGAACATACGCAGAAGCAGTAAAAATGCAGGAAACGCAGGCAAAAACCGGCAACAGACTTTCAATCGGAGTAGTCAACCGTTTTAACCCCGCGGTAAACAAAATCAAAGAGTTGATTGATAAAGGCGAACTCGGCGAGATATATCACGTTTACGTGAGTTTCAGGGCAGAACGCTCTATTCCGGGACTTGGCGGCGCGTTTACCACCAAAGCGATAGCGGGCGGCGGCGTGCTTATAGACTGGGGCGTGCATTATCTCGACATAGTCATGTACTGTCTCAGCGACCCGGCGACAAAAACCGTAAGCGGCAAGGGATTCTGCAAACTCGCAAAAGACATGAGGGAATACCAGTACGCAAGCATGTGGGCGGAAAATACTAAAAATCTCAACGGCACATACGACGTGGACGATTTCATAACGGGGTTTATACGCACCGCAGGTTCTACTATAACTTTAAACGGGGCATGGGCTCAAAATATCGGCGTAAGCGAAACATATATCGACTTTATCGGCACAAAAGCGGGCATCAGACTGCAATACGGCGCGGATTTCCGGCTTTATAAAATAGAAAAGGGCGCGCTTAAAGGGATTACGTTTGAATATGACAAATGGGATGTGTTCCAGAAAGAGATAGACAGTTTTGTCGGCACAGTCAAAACAAAACAGAAACTGCCGTCGAATATAGACACGGTAATCGTCACCAACCGCATGATGCAGGCTCTTTACGACTCGTCCGAACAGGACAGGGAAATTAAGCTGGATTAATCCGATGTTAAATATATAAAATTATTTTGCAAGTATTGCTTGAGTTTTCATAAATTCAATCAGTACTTGCTTGTATTCTGCCGGATTTTGATATATAATAACAGCGAACATAAAATTTTTATTGAATTTATACTAACCTTTTTATGTTTTCGCACACTATATATAAATATTTCAGAAGGGAAAAAGAAAAATGAAAAGAATACTGACGGCATATAAAGACCTGATAAGCATAATATTTGCGGAAGCTCCGATAATGGTCGTGCTGACATTTATCTGCACGATTATTAACGGACTGCTGACTCCGCTCGGAGTTTATGTAAACCAAAATGTTTTCGACGGCGGACTGGCGGTCGCAAAAAATGAAATGACTTTTTCAAGTTATTCGGTTTATCTTATTTTGTTTGTATTAATAGCGCTTTTGCCGTCTGTCTTAGGCGGGATTGTTTTTAATTATGTTCAGCCCCGCTCGCTTTTGATTTTGAGAACGGCATATAGAGAGCGTATGCTGAAAAAACTTAAAACTATGAAATACGAGCATTTTGAGAGTGAAGCTGCTGCAGAAATCATAGACAAGGCGTACAACAGAGCCGAAAATTCCGCACGGCATCTGTGGCCCATGTATGTGTATTGGAGAATAAGCGCTCTGATAGCAAGCATAGGAACGCTCGGATATATTTTGAACATAAGGTGGTGGCTTTTATTAACTGTGCTGATTCCGTTTATAATTGAAACTGTCATATCTTCAAGAACAAACTTTAACATATATACGGAACTTGAAACATACTGGAAAAAAGAACGGAAATACAGCACTCTCGGCGAATATCTGCGGGCGAGGGGATTTGTAAAAGAATTGAAAGCGTTTGGAAACGCGGACTATTTAATAGACGAGTACAAAAACAGGTTAAACGAGAGAAACAAAGATTATGAGAGATATTATTTTAAAAATCTTCGGATGATATTACTCGGCGGTAATATCACAAAATTAGGCTCTATAATAAACGTGATTATATTGCTTATTCTATTCATAAACGGACAGGTGACAATAGGATTATTCATTGCCATGACAGGTCTGATGCTGGGCGGAGTGTACGGAAATCTGGAAGGAATCGCAGGTTTCTTCAAATGGTCGGGATTCCATATAAATTCTTACGATTACTACGACAAATTCTTCAAGCTGTCAGATGAATCGGACGGGGCGGAAACGGATTTGCCGAAGTCGTTTGACATAGAGTTTAAAGACGTCTGGTTCAAATATCCGGGCACAGAAAAAGATATACTGAAAGGCTTGACTTTTAAAATACAGAACGGCGAAAAAGCGTCGATTGTCGGCGAGAACGGCGAGGGCAAATCCACTATGATAAAACTGCTTCTCGGTCTCTTCTCACCGGATAAAGGCGAAATTTTAGTCGGCGGCAAAAAGCTGGATGAGTACCCGCTGAGCGTCAGAACGAAAATATTCGGACCGGTATTTCAGGACTTTCAGAGATACAGCATAACTTTAAAAGAAAATATCGGCATAGGCGATATTGATGGGATTGACAACGAAGATAAAATAAAAGCGGCGGCAAAAAAGGGCAAAGCCGACGAGTTCGCCGAAAAATTCGAAAAAGGCTACGATACGCTGCTCGGCAGGGATTTTGAGGGAGGCGTTGACATATCGGGCGGTCAGTGGCAGAGAATAGCGATTTCGCGCGCATTTATGGGCGATAAGCCGGTATTATTGCTCGACGAACCGACTTCGCAGCTCGATCCTATGGCGGAGGCTAATTTGTACAACGAGTTTGCGGATATGGTCGAAAACAAAACGGCGGTATTTATTACGCATAGGTTAGGCTCAACAATGATAACCGACAGGATTTTTGTAATAAGCGACGGCAAAATCAGAGAATCCGGTACGCACGACGAATTGATGCGCACAGACGGCATATATTCAAAAATGTTCAACGCTCAGAAACAATGGTACAAACATAATACGGAGGAGGCGGCTGCAAATGTCTGAAAACAATAAAAAAAATA
>WQYZ01000227.1 GCA_009780985.1 Oscillospiraceae bacterium
GAAGGATATGTCACGCATTTCGCCACAAACGGCGCGGGGGCAATCCACGACTTTGAGTTTGCTCTTATCGGACAGACCTGCGAGAGCGTCGCAAAATATATAAGCGAGGGGCAGTTCGGTCTGTGGCATGAAAGCGGACGTATCAACGACGCTTTGAAAGCGGGTTGTGACGCCGGTCTCGGCGCAGGCGAATCTATCGGCAAATATATTTATGAAAACAATTTCCCACACAGGGATATAAGCGTCCTCGCCACCGCCTATAAAAATCAGATACCCGCCACCGTTCATATAGGCATAGGCAACGACATAATCCACGAGCATCTTAACTGCGACGGAAAAGTGTTGGGCGAAACTTCATACACGGATTTTTTAATCTACGCCGAAACCATAAATAAACTTCAGCACGGGGTATTTTTAAACTTCGGTTCTGCGGTAGCCGGACCGGAAGTATATCTGAAATGCCTCGCTATGGCGAGAAATATCGCAAAACAAGAAAACAGGGAAATATTTGACATCACGACGGCAGTGTTTGATTTATTGCCGATAGAGGGCGAGGATTACAGCGCGACGCCGCCGAAAACCGATCCGCGTTATTATTTCAGACCGTGGAAAACAATCCTGTCACGCACAGTCGCCGACGGCGGTAAAAGCTATTATATTCAGGGAACGCATGACGCGACGCTGCCCGCGTTGGCGAATAGGATTTTTGAAAAAGTTGACAAATAAAATAACATATGTTATAATGATAACAAACGATAACAAAAAGAGGTGTTTTTATGTCAATCCAAGTTTCCACACGTATAGACGAAGAAACAAAACAACAATTTGATAAAATTTGCGAAGCTATTGGGATTTCGCCGTCTAATGCTATCAGTATGTTCATAAGGGGCGTTATTAATTATAATGGCATTCCTTTTAATATAACAATTCCGCCGGATAAGAAGTCTAAAATGTCAAGAGAAGAAGTGTTCGGCTGTATGCGTGGACAATTCAAAATGACAGATGACTTTGACGCGCCGCTGGACGATTTTAAGGAGTATATGGAATGAAACTGCTTTTAGATACGCACACTGCCCTTTGGTGGGTCAATGAATATGAGAAATTATCGCCAAAAGTGAGAAGTATGCTGTTGAATGATGCGCATACGTTATATATCAGCATTGTTTCAGCTTGGGAAATTGCCGTTAAAGTAAGTATCGGAAAAATGTCTGAATTGAATGGCGGCGTTAAAACATTTTTAAGAAAAGTAGAAGATATTCCTATTTCTATGCTTTCTGTAATGCCGCGCCATGTCGAGATAGTTGAAACATTGCCGTTTATACACCGCGACCCTATTGACCGTTTAATTGTCGCAACAGCTAAGGCAGAAAATATGACTATTTTGACGGCAGACGAAAATATCCATAAATATGATGTATCTTCTGTGTGGTAGGATTTTTGAAAAGGGTATGTTGGATATGCGTATTAATACGTAGAAAATTTATATAATCAACAGAGGAGAGATATGCGTAAATTAATATTAGAATGTAACAATTTTTTAAAAGACTGCGGATTTTCGTATGCTTTTTGCGGAGGAAATGCTCTTGAATTGTTTCTTAATAAAAATCTTCGTCCGCACAGTGATATTGATATATTTACGTTTGAAGAATATAGGAAAGACGCGGTAAAATTTTTCTTAAATAAAAGCTGGAATGTATATATTCGGACAGAACATATGGAAATTCCAACACTTAGTTCGATAACGGATTCCGAAGATAAAAGACTAATTGATTGTACTGTTGTTTGGGTAATTAAACCCGTTTGTTCATTTATAAAGTTGGACACGATAAACGGTGAAGAGAATGCGTTTAAATATACTGTACTAATCGAAGAACAGTTGAATTTAGATTTTATAGAGATTATATTTAACGCAAAAAATAACTCGGATTATATATGCGACAAAAGTAAAAACATAACGAGGGAACTTGGAAAAGCTATACTATATAATGATGGAGTACCATATTTGGCACCAGAAATAAAATTATTTATTGATTCAAATCCGAGATATATGGAATTGGATTACTTTAAAAATAAAAATCGCATTGATTTTGAATCTACTGCGCCTTTTCTTTCGGAAGAAAGTAAAAATTGGCTTATTAATGCGATTGAAAAAAAATATCCCGAAGGAAATAAAAGAATTGAACAATTAAAAAGTATTAAGCGAATAGTATAAACATTATATAGTCCAAAATTGAGTTGAATAGGAAGATGTAAATAGTGGAAAAACTAAAATTTAATTGGGACCCTGAGAAAGAAAAACAGAATAGAAAAAAACACGGTATATCTTTCATCGAAGCATCATGGGTATTCTACGACCCGAATGCGGTTTATATGGACGATAAAGAACACTCCGAGAACGAAGAAAGATTTTACATAATTGGTAAAAGCAATAATAAGCGGCTACTGTTAGTATGCCACTGTTACAGGGATAATGAATCAGTGATACGTATCATATCCGCAAGAAAAGTCACAACTGCTAAAGAAAGAAATTTATATTACGGAGGTAAACAATGAAAGAGTTCAATTACGATGTATCGACAGCCAGAAAAAACCCATTTGCAGAAAGATTGAGAAAAGAAGGACACACTATAAATATCGACTACAAACCTGAATATGTTGACATAAAAGCAAAAAATAAAAAAACAAAATCAACACAAAAGCAAGACCTTTTTAATCATTTCAACCGTCCCTAATAAGCATTTTCTTCAGACAAAATACTTAAAGGAGAACACCAATATGAACATACATGAACTCGGCAAAAAACTCGGCAACGCCTCTGATATTGTTATAACAGTGCTGGGCGATTACTGCCTCGACAAATATTTATATATAGACACAGAAAAAGACGAGCAGTCGCTTGAAACGGGTCTGATTGCCTATCAGGTGACAAAAAAAGGTTTATATCCCGGCGCGGCGGGTACGGTTGTGAACAACCTGCGCTCGCTGAAAGTCCAGACGTTGTGCGTCGGAGTAATAGGCGACGACGGCGAAGGCTATGAACTTCTATCCGTGCTGAAAAAAATCGGAGCTGATACGTCGTATATGATAACGGACGGCGAAAGATGTACAAGCACATATACAAAACCCATGCGTAACAATACAGAATTGAACAGATTGGATTTCAAAAACTTCGCGTCTATGAGCAAGCAAACAGAACAAAAACTTATCGAAAATATATATGCCGCCGTAAAAAAATCAAACGCGGTTATTGTGCTCGACCAGTTTCTCGAAGAAAACTGCAATACAGTCAACTCTTCTGTACGCGACGAAATCGCAGTGATTGCGGACAAATACCCGGATTTGATTATATACGCGGATTCCAGAGCGTATATAAATCTGTTTAAAAATATCATGGTAAAATGTAACAATCATGAGGTAAAAGACAACGGAGAATCCATGTATCAGAAAAATAAAAAGCCCGTATTTGTCACAATGGGCGAAAACGGCACAATGGTGTTTGACAAAGACGGCAGTCATAAAGTAGACGCAATCAAAGTGGAAGGTCCGATTGACATATGCGGTGCGGGTGATGCCTGCACGTCTGGCATAGTGCTTGGGATGTCGCTCGGCGCATCGCCGACAGTCGCCGCAATGCTCGGTAATATCGTCTCGTCTATCACTATAAAACAAATCGGCATCACAGGCACGGCTACGCAGGAACAGGTTGTCGGGGTTATCGAAAAATGCTGCAAATAAGAGATATACGCGAGAGCGACTATAAACCCCTTTATTCGCAGATGAAGCGCGATTTTTTACATGAGCTTGCGCCTTACTTTGCAATAAAACGCAATTTAGAAAACAATATCTACAACGGCTTTTTCCTGACAGAAGATACAGACAAAGATATCGGGTATGCGATAATCACCGCGCCGGAAAACCTGAAATATTCGCTTATCAACTATTTCGCAATTTCTTCCGAACACCGGTCAAAAGGTTATGGAAGCGAATTTTTGAAAATTATTCTCAGCCGTTATTTTGAACGCATACTTGTGCTTGAAGTGGACGCTCCGGCAAAAAACGCCGCACCTGACGACAAAGATGTGCGGCGGATTAAATTTTACGAACGCGCGGGATTTCGAGTTATACCCACTAAAAAGGCGAAGATTTTCGGGGTGGATATGCTGATTATGGCGAATATCGCCGATAAAAGCGATGAACAGTTCAGTGCGAGGGAAATAATGCACGCATTATATCTACCCGCATTAGGCTCTAAACAATGGCTTAGGTTTGTAGATGTGATAGATTAACAGATTTATATCCTTTCCCCAACCGATTGCAACTTCGGGAGTTGGTTTTCGTTGCTGTTTAAATAAAACCATACGGTCGAAGCGAAATCGTCGGAACGGTAATAATTCACCCAACCGTTTTCGGGCAAAGGCTTTACTGTTTTATATAAGCGCATAAATTCCGCGCCGTTTTCGTCGCAGCTGACGGGGATAAGCGGAATATTTTTTTCGAGCATTTCTTTCACTTCCCCGGCGTTTCCGCCGCCTATTATTTGAATTGTATATTTTACGCCGCTCTTAAAATATATGGGGTCGGCAATATGCAGACGGTAGAATATCCACTGACGTTTTTCGCCGTCCGAAACGGGACAGCCCTGATAGCGGTTATAAAACGCGCCCTGTCCCCAGCCGGTTCCGATATAGTCTTCCGTGCCCGTGCCGCACAGAGTAGGAAGGTCAGCGTCGTCGTCGATATATACTTTCACTTCGCCCTCGCCCCACCAATGATGTCCGTATATTGGATTCGCATTGACTTCAAACGACGCGCCCAATAAGCGTCCGGTCCCGTTAATTTCCGGCAGAATAACATAATCTTTGCCGGGAATTGTACTTTTTACACGGTTCCAGTAACAGTGGAAATATAAAGCGTCCGGGTCGGATTCATCTGAAACGAGCATATTTACGTCATAGAAAATATGTGATAGGTCGGTTTCCGATTCGTTTGTCACAGTGATTTTGGCGGATTTTTTGAACGGCATAGGCGCGTATGAATTAAACGAACGGCCCTCCGGGCTTGAAAACAGTTCACTCTCAAACTTGCAAAGACGGCTGCCGCACGAGAAAAAATCGCCGAGAGGCGCCTCGACTGCCGGTTTTTCCGCATCGTCCCAATAGCATCTCAGCACAAGCGACCGCAGCATATTCGGCGAACGGTCGCTTACCGTAATCCATATGCGCGTCACAGTCCCCGCGCCGTCATAATTCAGTAGATTTACTGTAATTCCTGCGGGAAGCCTTTCAAATGCGCGGCCTTTCGCCGTATTGTTTTCACTTCCGGCACTCCCCTTCCCTGCCGACGGGTTTTCAAAACTTGCCCAACGTGTATGTATGTTTTGCGCGTTTTTCATAGAATATAAATCTTTCATATGTTATTCTGTTCCTCCATTAAAAATTATGAATATATAAATAAATTTCTATTGCAACCTGTTCAAGGCGAGAGTTGCCGCGCCCAATAATGCCGCGTCATAGCCCAATGCAGTTTTCATAATTTTTACGTCTTTATTTGCCTTTTCAAATAAAAATCTCCGGAAGTTCCGTTCAAGCGGCGGCATAAGCAAATCTTCGTCCATCACCACCCCGCCGCCTAATACGACAGCTTCCGGATTCACAAAATTTACGGCGTATGACAACGCCTTGCCGATATAATATCCGGCTTTTTCAAACGCCGCCAACGCGCGGCTGTCTCCCGCCCGGGCTAAATCCCCGACCTGTTTAGATCGCATATCTGACGGGATTTGCTTCCCTGCGTATAACCCGTACAGCTTTGCAATAGCTGGACCGGCAGCCTGCGCCTCCAGACAGCCCGTGTTGCCGCATCCGCATACAAAGCCGCCGTTTTCCTCGACGATAAAGTGCCCGATTTCTCCGGCGTTTCCAGCATACCCGCTGTGTAACTGTCTGTTCAAGACAACACTGCCGCCAATCCCGTTGCTGATTGTCACCCAGATATAATCGTTTATATTTTTGCACAGTCCGAAACGTTTTTCCGCCAAGGCGCAGGCATTGACGTCGTTTTCGATAACAACCGGCAATCCGAACATTTTTGAGAACTCGTCCGCCACAGGGAAATCGCTGATACCCGAATAAGGCGCATGTACCCATAATCCTTTTTTCACATCCGCCAGACCGGGGATATTGACGCCGACTGCGCAGACTTCTTTTAAATCCAACTGTTTCGAACATTCAAATGCTGCGTCCATGAGTTTTTGCCGAGTAATACTGCCTTCTAAATTGATTTTTGTTTTATCGAGTATTTTTCCGTTTATATCCACACAGCCCATCATCAGTTTTGAGCCGCCTATATCTGCCGCCAGAACTTTTGTATTCATACGCAATGCCTCCAAATTGAACTTGATAGAAAATTCTGACAAACCTTGTTTGTCGAATTTTCAACAAGTTCATTAATTATTTTTATTGACAAAAATAAAAAGATATGATAATATAATAACAAAATTTATTTAAAAATATGTTAAAAGGGGATTAAAATATTATGAAACAATTATTTGTGACCGGACCCCGCAAAAGCGAAGTTCGGGAAATAACGGATTTAAAACCCGCTAAGGGCGAAATTCTTGTCAAAGTCAAATATAACGGCGTGTGCATGTCCGAATGGCACCCATGGAACACCGCTCCTTCCGGCGGCAATATGACGATGGGACACGAACCGGTCGGCATAGTCGCGGCAATCGGGGACGGCGTGACAAAATTCAAAACGGGCGAGCGCGTAACGGGATTAAGCCATACGTCGTGTTTAGCCGAATATTGCCTGATAAATGAGTCGTCAGCCGTGCATGTGCCCAACAATCTCAAAGATGAGGACGCCTTAGGCGAACCGCTGTCATGTATGTTAAGCGCGGCAAGCAAGCTGAGAATCGAAAAAGCGGGCGACACTGTGGCGTCTGTGGGTGTCGGCTATATGGGACTTGGCGTGATGACGCTGCTGAAATTACAGGGCGCAGGCAAAGTTATCGCGGTAGACCCCCGCAAATACGCATTGGAAAACGCCGAGCGTTTCGGCGCAAGCGAAATGTATACTCCCGATAAATTGCCGGAAAAGTATATAGCTACGGTATGGAACGATAAAATGTGGGAACAGGGCGTAAATGTCGTGTCGGAATTCACAGGGACGGAGAGCGGTCTGCGGCTTGCGGGCGATATGACTGGTATTCACGGCACTCTCGGCATGGGCGGCTGGCATCATGACGGGGAAAGGACATTAGATATAGGTCTGTGGGGCTGGAAAGGCATCACCGCGATAAACACGCATGAAAGAAGATATGCTTTTCAAGTCGAATGCTGTAAAAACGCCATGGATATGTTGTCAAA
>WQYZ01000228.1 GCA_009780985.1 Oscillospiraceae bacterium
AATCTCAAGACTTACAGATATGCAGGACGTTCATGTTGCTCGTTCCGAACAGGGCTTACTCTCTTTTATCTGGGCAAACTTTGCTTTATTGGCAATGTTTTACTGGTAATTTAGATATATAATTTTTTTAATTTAAATCAAATAAGGAAACATAAATGAAATTTAGGTTAACTTGTCTTATAACATTTATGGCAGTCGCATTGACAGCAATATCCGGGTGCGGCGTAGTGCAAAAATCGCTGACGGCGGCTGACTTGGCGTCACAGAACGAAGAAGCGACCATTGATAAATCGGTTTCGGAATACATACCCGACCATCCGGATACAGAACCGAAGACTACAGAAGAAAATACAGAACCAATAACGGCTTCGCCCAGTGCGTATATACCCGGGGGTATAAAAATCGGCGACGGCACATCAATAATCGAAGCGGTATATTTTGACAGCGATCATTATAACGAACTCACCGGGGGAGGCGAATATACTGCCAGACCTGAAATGGAAGAAGCGGGGGGTCCTCAGACACAGTGCTACAGCGATATTTTCGCGGGCAATATCGGCTGGACAGCACCGGGCGAATGGGTACAGTACACTATTGACGTAGAAAAAACCGGAACATATCATTTCGCCGCATATCTCGCGTCAGATATAGCCGTTTCCGCCGCAGGAAATATCGAAGTATCATATGACGGAACGGTTATAGGCAGGACTTACAGTGAAGACACAAACGGCTGGCAGAATTATTCTTCATATCCGGTCGGTGAAATAAATATGACAGCCGGAGTGCATATTATAAAAGTGGATTTTTTTGACGGCAACACAAATCTTGCCGCTCTTGAAGTTACAATGCTTAGCGCGGACTTAGAATCCGCTCCAGAGTATACAGAATCCGCTGAAACTACAGAAATAATTGAAACTGCGCAGGAATCGCCCTTGGATATGACGCAGGAATCCGCAGAACCAATGACTGCCTCGCCTGCGGCGTATATACCCGGGGGCATAAAAATCGGCGACCGCACATCAATAATCGAAGGAGTATATTTTGACGGCGACAATTACAACGAAAACAGCGGAGCGGACAACGGACTGTACGACGCCAGACCGGAAATGAAAGAAGCGGGAGGTCCTCAGACAGAGTTAAACGACAGCGGTTTCGCGGGCAATCTCGCCTGGACAAATACAGGCGAATGGGTACAGTACACTATTGATGTAGAAAAAACCGGCACATATAACTTTGCCGCATATCTCGCATCTGCTTTCGTTTTGCCGGAGAATAATATAGAAGTATCATACGACGGTGTAGTCATAGGCAGAACATATAACGATGATAATAACGGCTGGCAGGTATATGGTCTATACCCGATCGGAGACGTAGATATGACAGCAGGAGTGCATATTATAAAAGTAGAAATCATTGAGGGTCAGCCAAATCTTGCCGCTCTTGAAGTCACATTGATTGAATAAAATCATATAAAAATTTTTCAAAAAGTAAAGAAGGTAAATTTTATGAACATAACAAAAATGACCGAAATTTTTCGGGAAAAACTCAACACACAAGCAGTCGGCATATTTTCAAAGACCTGCGACCCGGGTTTTATCGAAGTCATGGGATACGCCGGAATGGACTATGTTATAATAGACCTGGAGCACGGACCAAACACTATACAGACTGCGCAGAATCTCATTCGCGCCGCGCAGGTAGCGGAGATATTCCCGATTATACGGGTAAAAGAGGGCTGCGAATCCGTGATGTGCGAAGCCCTCGACATAGGCGCGGGAGGTATACAGGTGCCGCAGATAACCACAAAAGCCGAAGCCGAAGCTGTAATCGACAGGGTAAAATTTCACCCGGACGGACAGCGCGGGGTATGCAGATTTGTGCGCGCGGCGGATTATTCAGCAAAAGACCGGTTCAAATATTTTGCCGACGCTAACAAATCAGTCATAATTCTTCAAATCGAGGGTAAAGACGGCATTGAAAATATCGACGAAATTCTGACTGTCAAAGGTATAGACGTAATCTTTGTCGGTCCGTACGATTTATCGCAGTCTTTGGGACTAACTGGGCAGGTAGACCACCCGTTAGTCGAAGAAAAAATGCTCGAAATCGTGCGTAAATGCGCGCAAAAAGGCGTGACGGTCGGCACGTTTGTCGATACTCCCGCAAACGCCGCGAAATGGCAGAAAAACGGCGTGAAATATATATCATACTCCGTTGACGTAGGCATATTCTACAACGCCGTCAGCGAATTGGCGAAAAATCTCAAAAATGTGTAACTTATGGGCATATACATAAAAATAGATAAAAATAAGAGAGTTCGCTCTCTTATTTTTTGTGAAATTACATATTGCAAATTTTGACAAACTTTGATATAATAAGAGTATAAACAAAACTACGAGGTGTCGATAAATGCAGAACGCCGGAAAAACCGAAATATTTAAAATTCTGAAAAACAATATGGACTTCGTTTTGGAATTTGATACTGTCTGCGAATCCTCGAAAAAACCTGTATATACGTTTCAGAACGCTTTTACCGGAAATATTGAAGTCCCGGAATTTTGTCTTGTCTATGCAGAAATTGACGATTCCTGCGACTTAAACGAAATATATGTTTCGGTAAATTCTTCAGGCTTGGACTTTGATTTAAAGTGCCGTGAGAAAATTTACAATCTGTTAATAAAACACAGAAGTCTGAATTTAATCTTGCATAATAACGATAATATAAAAAATCTGCTGCTTAAAAATTATAAGGATATAGAAATAGAAGAAAGTGATTTTTGCGAGAGTTTTTATTTCAGCGATTGTGAGGCAACCGGTTTTCCCTGCCCCGCCCGTAATCTTAACGCCAATATCAGATCTCTAACTGCCAGCGACGGAAATTTAGACGAATGTTTTATTGATGAAAACAACGATTATCTTCCGGAAATATTTGATTATATGATAAGAGACCCGGTATATGACGACTGCGGAATTATCGGAGAATTCGACGAAGACAACAATTTTATCGGATATATTGCGTATTACGGGATAGGGGAAAAAATACGCGACGTGTCGTATATTTACGTCGGGGAAAAATACAGGGGGAAAAATTACGGAACGGATTTATTAAATTTCTTTGAACATAAAAATATAAGGGAAAATAAGATTTCATATTATTCTTACGCAGACGGCGAAATTTCAAAGCATCTTATAAAATCGTCGGGATTTTCCCCCTGCGCGGGAAGATATGAAATAAATATAAAATTAAAAAACGGAGAGTGAGAAAAAATGGCTGATATATTTGACGTAACAGTCATAGGCGCAGGGGTGGTAGGCGCGCTGACAGCAAGAGAACTTACGAAATATAATCTAAAAGTCGCATTACTCGAAAAAGAATCAGACGTTGCAATGGGCACAAGCAAAGGCAATTCGGCGATTGTGCACGCCGGTTTCGATGCGGAAAACGGCAGCTTGAAAGCGGAATTAAACGTGAAAGGATGTAAAATGATGCAGTCCGTAGCAAATGATTTGGGCGTTAGATACAGAAAAAACGGTTCGCTTGTATGTGCGTTCAGCGACAAAGAAACGGAACATTTGGAAGTATTAAAAAAACGGGGAATAAATAACGGATTATCGGAAACGGAACTTGAAATTATAATGGGAGAAAGCTTATTTGATTTGGAGCCGAATCTGTCAAGAGAAGTCAAAGCCGCTTTATATGCGCCGACGGCGGGGCTTGTCTGCCCGTATTTCCTGACGATTGCGGCGGCGGAAAACGCTGTTCTGAACGGCTGCAACTTGATTTTATCATTTACCGTGAATAAAATAGAGAGCAACGGCGGATTTCTGACTGTCAAAAGCGCGGACGGCAGAGAAATAGCGACAAGATATATTATAAATTCTGCGGGATTATATTCCGACGATATTGCAAAAATGTGCGGCGACTCGGGACAAATCGAGGAATACACTATAATCCCCCGCAAAGGCGAATATATGCTGATGGATAAGAAAGTGGGTTCTTTTGTAAATACAACATTGTTCTCCGTGCCGTCGGATAAAGGCAAAGGCATACTAGTTTCTCCATCTGTAGACGGTAATTTAATTATCGGTCCTAATGCGGTAGTGACAACAAAAGACGACGTATCCACATCGGCTGAGGGACTGGCGGAAATAACGCAGGGCGCGGAAAAACTTGTCCCGTCGCTTGATATGCGACAGGTTATAACGTCTTTTGCGGGAGTGAGAGCGACGCCGAAAAACCATGATTTTAATATAATCCCGTCGCAAAATACAAAAAACGTTCTGCATTTAATCGGCATAGAATCCCCCGGGCTTGCGTCTTCTCCGGCGATTGCCGAATACGCTGTCAGGATATTGAAATACATGGGATTAAAATTATCTCCCAAAACAGATTTTAATCCGACAGCAGACAGGCGCAAATCGTTCAGAAGTATGACCGCTAAAGAACGTGCCGCGGCAATAGGCGAAAATAAGTTATACGCGAAAATAATATGCCGGTGCGAAACAGTCACAGAAGCTGAAATTGTGGATTTTATCCACAGTTCATGTCCCGCAACGACAATAGACGCAGTAAAACGGCGTACGAGAGCGGGAATGGGACGCTGTCAGGGCGGGTTCTGTTCGCCGAGAGTGGCGGATATACTGTCCCGGGAATTGGGCGCAGATATGCTGGACGTGACAAAAAAAGGGGACGGGTCGCATATTTTAACGGGCAAAACGAAATAAAGGCAATAAAAACTAACAGGAGAAAATAATAAAATGAAAGAAGATAAATCCCCATTAAGAGATTACAGAAATTATTATGAATTACCTTATAATCCAAATCTGAAGGAACGTGCAAAAGAAATGCGAAAATATGGTACTTTATCGGAAGTTTTGTTTTGGAATAGAATAAAAAACAAACAATTCAAATCTCTTGATTTTGACAGACAAAAAATTATTGGGAATTATATTGTAGATTTTTATTGCGTTAATTGTGGAGTAGTAATTGAAATCGACGGAAGCTCGCACGAAGGAAAAGAGGAATACGATTCGGAACGAGATGAATATTTGCAAAGTCTTTCATTAAATGTTATCCATATAAAAGATATAGATATTAAACGAAATTTAAACAGAATTATGGAGATGTTACATTCAAATGAGGTGTTTAACCACCCCGTCACGCGATCGAATATAGCTACCATTAACTAAGCATATATCTCGCGTGCCACCCCTCCACAGAGGGGACTTTGGCGAAACCTCCAATGTTAGACAAAAGTCCCCTCCTGCGGAGGGGTGCCGTCGCGGAACATCGCAAATATTTACAAGATTGAGCTAAATGCGACGGCGGGGTGGTCTTATTTTAAACAAGAATAGAAATATAGGAGTTGATTTATATAAGCGACGTCAATACAATAAAAAAAGATTTGTTTGTAATCGGAGGCGGGCCTGCCGGAATGGCGGCGGCTCTTGAAGCAAAACGCAACGGAATTGACGATATACTGATAGTTGAAAGGGATTCGGAACTCGGCGGGATCTTGAACCAGTGCATACACGCAGGATTCGGGATTCACATATTTGGCGAAGAGCTGACCGGACCGGAATACGCGACAAGATTTGTACGTCAGATAGAAGAACAGAAAATAGAATATATATTAAATTCTATGGTTTTATCATTATCCAAAGATAAGATTGTAACTTTGGTGTCTCCGCAGTTGGGACTATGCAAAATAGAAGCGAAAGCTGTAATTCTGGCGATGGGGTGCAGAGAAAGAACAAGGGGCGCATTGAATATCCCGGGTTCGCGTCCCGCGGGTATTTTGACAGCGGGCGCGGCTCAAAGATTTGTGAACATTGAGGGCTATATGCCGGGTCGCGAAGTCGTGATTCTGGGTTCCGGCGATATAGGGCTGATAATGGCGAGGCGTATGACTTTGGAGGGCGCAAAAGTCAAAATGGTCTGCGAACTTATGCCATACTCGAACGGACTGCCGAGAAATATCGCGCAGTGTCTCGACGATTTTGACATACCGCTTAAACTGTCGCACACAGTCGTCGGCATAAACGGCAATGACAGGCTCAGGTCCGTCGTAATCGCCCAAGTAGACGAAAAATTAAAACCTATAAAAGATACGGAAGAAACTGTTGAATGTGATACGCTTCTTTTATCCGTCGGACTTATCCCTGAAAATGAATTGACTTCAGAAGCGGGAATAACGCTCGACAGTATAACATCCGGCGCGGTCGTAAATGAAAAGATGATGACGTCTTTGGACGGCATATTTGCGTGCGGGAATGTTCTGCATGTGCACGATTTGGTCGATTTTGTCACCGGCGAGGGTTACAGAGCGGGGAAGTCCGCCGCAGAATATATAAAAAATAACGGCAATCCCCCGTCGCTTCGCGGCGCACCCTTTCAAAAGGGGGCTATTCCTACAGTTCCTGAAAACGGAGTGAGATATATAGTCCCGCAGAAAGTGGACATATCAAATTTAAAATCCGGCGACAAACTTTTTTTCAGGGTTGATAACATATACAGAAATTGCAGAGTGATTTTAAAAGCGGACGATAAAATAATATATTCCCAAAAAAAAATAAAAGTCGTGCCGAGCGAAATGGAGAATATAGAAATCGACGATAAAATTTTAGGCGAGTTAAATGAAATAAGCAATATAAAAAATCTTGTGATTTATTTGGAGAAATAATAGATGAGCACAAAAATAATGACATGTATAACATGCCCCGTCGGCTGTGAACTGACGGTGGAATACGACGGGAAAAAATTGATTTCAGTTGCGGGAAATACATGCAAACGCGGCGAAAAATACGCGTCCGACGAAATCCAGAATCCCCGACGCACTTTGACCTCGACGGTTGTTTTAAACGGCGCAAAAATAAAGTTTCTGCCTGTAAAAACCAGTCAGCCTATAGAAAAAGATAAATTATTCGAGGCTATGAGTATAATAAATAAAATAAAAGCATATGCTCCGGTTAAAATGGGAGACATTTTATATCAAAATTTCACGGAAGAAAATATAAATCTTATAGCCGGACGCGACGTAAGTAAAATATAAGAAACTATAAATTGGGAAAAGAGGCTAATTCGCTATGGAACATACGGTTCATAATATAGCGCATTTGACGCATACCGGCACGCAGGACATTGAAACGAAAAGACTTCGTCTGAGACGTTTCGTTATGGGCGACGCCAATCAGATGTTCAGGGAATGGGCAAGCGAACCAAATGTTACAAAATATCTGACATGGGAACCTCACAAATCTGTTTCCGAAACAAAAACCGTGCTTATGACGTGGATAAACGATTATCTCGACATAAGCAAATATATCTGGGCG
>WQYZ01000229.1 GCA_009780985.1 Oscillospiraceae bacterium
GCGCAGTAAATTTTGATTTTCTTTTTTCTAAACATTATTTGGTTCCTCCTATTTTTCTTCATTATTATATATAGCTAAAATTGTATTACTCAAAGTCCTTACCGAATATCAGATAGAATTTGTATTCGCCGGATTTTTCATTTTTCTGTACTGCATGTGAAAGCGTTTCACCGTTGTATTTGGCAATGATATTATTTCCGTTAAGCGCTTCGGCGGAATGCTTATCCAACACGAATCCGAAATTCGCGGATTTGATTGAAGCGTCGAATTGATTCAGATCAATCACAAAACTTGGCGTATCAAGCGGCACTGTTCCAAGCAGTATATACTTCTCGTCGATTAGATTATATATAGATATTCCCGCTTTTTTATTTCTACTGATAATTTTTTTATACAGGATAAATCCTGTTACAGCAAGTGCCGCCAGAGATAATATTAATACGATCGGAAATATAAATCCCGTTGCATTACTTCCGTGTTGAGAGGCGGTTGTATCTTCGCTGGTCGGCTCTGCCGTTGTCGTGATTTCCACAGTAGTGGTAGGAACTGCGGTAGTTGTCGGCGGTTCTGTGGTAGTCGGTACGGGAATGAGTGTCCCTGTGTATGTGATTATATATGTTACGCTATCGACTGCCCTCTTCGTCACAACGCCGGTGTATTGTACAGTTGATGTATAACCTGTAACGTATGTGACCCGCTGTGAGCCGGAATACTGAGCAACAGCTTTATATTCCGTGGGTACCAGCGAATCACCAGCCAGAGCCGTCGCTGTGACTACCCATTCTATGTTTGTCAGTGACAGCGTGACGCCGCTGTCCGTTATGCTCTGCGATACATACGACGGGTCGTTATATAAAAGACCTTTGTATTCGCGCGTTTTATAGATTGGCACATTTCGCGCTCCGTAGCCTGACGGCTGGGTAACGAGACTGGCTGTATCAAGCGTCAGAGTGCCGAAATATCCGTCCTCGCTGTAACTCATGTTCGGCGTGAACTGCTTCAGAATCGTCGCCGCAGAATTAGTCGCACTATCGAGAGTCGCCGTTTTCGCCGCCTGTTTAGATAGCTCCGAAACATTCTCTTTTCTGTCTGTTTTTGTGTAGGCGAATTTGTAACCGTCCGATTCAAAATCGTTTTCGACCAGCATATCTGCGGTTATGCTTGTGTTTACGTCGAATGTTTTCACTATGTACTCAACGCCGCTTACTGTTTTCCGCTCTACGTTGGTAGGCATCGGAGCGGCGGCGTGAACCGTGATTCCTGTCAAAGAAAACATAAAAAGTAAGACGATACCGCATATTGCTGAATAAATCCTTTGTTTCATTTTTTCCCTCCTTGAAACAAAAACTCATCCCATTATACTATAATGAATGAGACTTTTAATCTGTTTTTATTTATATTTGTATTTTTCGTCCTGTTTTTTATATTTTCTTTATTTTTATATTTCCGTAATTATTTGTGCAGTCTTGTTTTTTTACTTCTTTTATCTTATATACTTATTGCCGTTCATCCCGCGTTTTTCGACTTCAATTATTTTGTATTCTTTTCATTTTGCCGGTTCCTGTATATCTATGTATACTTCGACTTTATGACTTTTGATATTATGCCAACAGCTTCGTTGCGTTCATCGTCAAAGTGCGTTACGGTGAAACACACTCTGTCGTTTTTGCACGGAAGTCTGTTATTATAACACGAGTGCGCGACCGCGTCTACTCCGATTGCCAGCCGGATAATATAAACATCGTCGTATATATCCTTTACATAACCCGCGTATTTCCCCTGTATCTGGCATTTCTTCCGGATTTCGCTGTTCATATTTTCCGTAATGCTCTTAATTTCGGCGTTGATTGATATATTGTCGTCTTTATCTCGGTATATCTTTTTTATTCTGACGACGGTCGTATCGCCAATGCTGAACTTTTCGGCGGCGTTTCCAATCCATTCTTTAGCAAGGTCTCGCGCGAATATAGGGCATGTAACTCCGAACGCCTCAATCCATATGCTCTTTTCAGCCACCGCTATCACCCTAGCCTGAACGTCTCTGCCCTCGTATATCTTGTTTCTGCCGCTGCTGTCCGGGGTCATATAGAACAGTCTTCGCTTTTTCCGCATCGCTTCCACGCGGCTGGCGACTACGCTCCGGGTTCGGCTGTCTATGCCTTTCACTATGAAATCGACTTCCGCCCCGAGCATATTTCCCACGACTTTACTCTTGCGGACCATTATATCTTCTTTTGTGCTTATGTCAACAAGCTCGTTGTTATCGATCATATCGTTGATGGGAATTGCTATTCTGAATCTGCGGTAATCGACGACAGCTATGTTGTATTCGTCGGATATCATCTCGATGCCGCTGAGGATACCGGACATAATTCTGTTTGTTTTGCGGGCGTTTTTTATTTCAAGCCATGCCTGCTTATCCCTGTCTTCCGGGATTTCCACCTCGCCGCCGTTCTCGATCGCCAGTATCGGCGGTGGTCTGTCCCTGCCTCTGACCGTCGTCCGAGACTTAGTTTTTTTAACTTCAACCTCGTCTTTTTTATCTTCGGTAATATCGTTTCCGCTATCGGTAATATTGCTTTTGCTATCCGCGATATTAATCACGCTGTCTGTTATGGTGCTTTCATTGCCGGCTGTATTCAGTAAACTGTCAATTATATTATTTTCAACATCATTATCGGTAGTTTCGTCTTTCTTTTTTTTAGGCATATTGTGTCCTTCTTTCTTTCATTTTGTGTTGTTCATATTTTTTACTTTATTCATGATAAAATCCCAGTCAGTGCGGAACGACGTCTTTTCGGCAGATTCGTCCGGAATCTCTTCATTTCCGGAATTGTTGTTTATCTGCGGTGCGTCGTCAGGTATAACATTGTAGTCCGAAGATTTATTTTTACCTGATTCATCAGGTTCGTCCGGCACATTTACATTGCTGTCCGCAAGCGGCTCATTATTACGTAAAGACGATTCGTCGTTATGCACATCCGGCGATTCTGTATTATCCGGTTTGTCGGTATCTGCTGTTTCATCAGAGTTGTCTTTGCCTGACGGGTTGCTTTTGGGAAGACCGGAATCGTTTTTCTTCGGATTGTTCTTTTTACCCTTTTTATCTTGCGGATTTGCATATGATGAAAAATCCCGTTCCGCCTCGTTCAGCTTGGAGAACCATGCGGGCACATGCGCCGACGCTTTTTTCGGCGACAGTTTCTTTGACTCAGGGTGCAGCGTATAATCGTATTTGTAAACTTTCAGCACCTTATGCCCCCGGATTATAACCAAAGCCTCGTCAATCGGCAGTCTCAGCACCTCGTCCATTGTCAGCAGTTTTCGTTTTCCGATTGAGTTTGTTTCGCGGTATTGCGGGGTATAATTTGAAACTCGCCATGTGTTGAGCTGTTTTGCCTTACTGCTCACCCCGATTGTTACGTCGCCTGTGCGGTCTGATATAAACTTCGCCGTGATTTCATCGGTGCAGCCGAGAAACAGCTGAACGTCGCAATTGCCTATAATTTCCTGCCACTGGTTCTGCGGGTATCTGTTCTGCATCTGTGCTAGGTTCTGGAATATGACGCTCATGCTGATATTGCGGCTACGGATTGTCGATATCTTCTTTGTCAGGTCTGGTATGACGCCGATATTCGCCAGTTCGTCTGCCAGAATATGCACGGGTACTGGCAGTTTGCCGCCGACGCCTTTTTTATCCGCATACCGTACAAGTTTTATAAACAGGAATGATAAAAACAGCGACGACAGGAAATCGAACGTCGAGTCCTGATCGCTGGTAATACAAAAATAAGCGCATTTTTCCCTGCCAGGCAATGTCAGGTCTATTTCGTCGTATCCGGTTATCATGCGTATCAGCTTATTCTGGAATACCTGGAGCCTGCTCCCAAGCCCTATTATGACTCCGCCCCTGACTGTGTCCGCAGCCTGTTTGAATATCATGTACGGAGATTTCGCCGGATGTCCGACGGGCAGAGAATCAAACAGGCTGTTCAGTTTATCCTCGGAGTTCAGCGTCAGCAGCTTATATACTTCCCCGATATTTTTGCCCTCCGGAGGATAACCCTGTTCAACGAACAGTACCAGCGCTTTAAGCAGATTGAGTTCGGCGTTGTCCCAAAAATGCTCGTACCTGCCTTCGCTGGTGTTTTTGATGACGACGTCCGAAAACAACTGAGCCATTATTTCCTGTCCCTCTATTTCGCTGAGGCAGTTCCAGCTGTCCGAGTTCTCAGGATTTATCAGATTAAAAACCTTGACTGTGTACTTGTTTTGCCGCAAATATTCGCTCATATCCTCATACAGTTCCGATTTGGGGTCGGTTATAAAAAGCGACTCGCCGCGTTTGACGCATTGAAATATCATATTCCGCGCGAATGCTCTCGACTTCATCGAGCCGCTCGCTCCGTACACCGCTATATTCCTGTTCATGCGGCTTTTTTCCGGCACGCATACTATTTTTCCGTCAAGTTGTCCGAGTATCGTTCCGCGGGTTGACCTAATCAACTTCGCGCAGTTCCGTCTGCGGACGGAACAAGCGGAAGTTGATTTAATGTTCGATACCGTTTCAAGCACTTTTTTCATCTCGCCCGGAGTCATGAAACCCGATGTGCCGTATGTGCCTTTTGACGAGTATATCAGATTCCTCTCGCGGTCAACCTCTCCGCCGCTATCGCGTCCCAGCCTCATTACAAACACCAGTAAAACAACTATCAGCCCAATGCAGACGCCGATGCCGTACAACCCTTCCGGGAACCGCGCCAAAGCTCTGAGGCAGTCAGATATACCAGTTGACGGAAATTCGGGGTGAGTGCCGTCTCCGGCGAAATGACCCATGTTCGTCCACTCCGCATAATTCGTTATGAACTGGGACACATAACCGCCCGCATACGCTACGACAGCTATTACCGGCAAAGTTATCAACAGTTTCAACAGGGTTTTCAATCTCATTCAAAAAACCTTTCTTTAAATCTCGCGAAGTTTATGGTGTCAAAATAGACCCGTTCTCCGCAGCACTTTGACAGTATCGCTTCCTGAAAATCAAAACACACGATTCCGCCGTTCCGGTCATGCATATTCAACGCCGTAACAAATCTTGACAGCCTCGGCATATCTATCAGATACGAGAACAGAACGGGATTGCCGTTTTTGTCCAAAGCGTCGTTCTCTATAAGCATACCTCTGTCCGGTCCGCACAGCGGTCCGCTAAGAATAGCGTTAAGCCTGTACTGTTTTTCACTGTCGCACAAAAGTTTCAGTCCGGTCTCGCCGTATTTGTCGTTTGTCAGGTAGATGAACTTTTCGAACGCTTTATTAAGCAGAAAATAGCTCCTTTTCAGTTTGTCGCCTCCTGTGAATATCTGATACAGCATATCCATACTGTTACCGAATACCAATCCGGTTATCTGAAAAGAAGGGTATTGATTCGGCATACGGGTACGGCACAGATATTGTTCCATGATTGCTTTGACGCTTATCTCTGATTTATAGTCCCATTTCATATTATAGTTTTCCGTATTGTAGACAATATATATTTCTTTTTCGTTCAGCAAAATCCCGACTGCACGCGCGTTCTTTACTTTAACCATATCATGGTTCAGTTCTTTGAATTCTCGGGAGGTGTAGAATAAAGGATCGGTCACTTCAATAAAACTGTCCTCTCCCGGATTGAACACATCGGGTTTTTCGTCCCTAAACAGTTTTATACCCGCGTTGTACATTGTCAAAATCACATCCGCAATCCGGTGAAGTCTGAGTCTGCGTGTTATGTCGCTTTTTATTCTGTTCGTTTCAGTTATGCCTGTCAGATAAAATTCAAACCTGTCCCTGTTCTTTTTCAGCAGCATTTTCTTTGCGCTGAAATTCAGCCTGTAACCGCGCAGTCCGTCTTTATCCTCAAGATGAATCAACCCGCTGTCTTTCATATTTGACACTAATTTTGTCTTATAATGCCGCCCGCCGCCGAGCCTGTAAACAGCGTCGGCGGGGAGTTCACCGGATACCGCTATCAATTCTGTCAGTTCGTTTGCCTGCCTGCTGTTCTCCATTTTTTATAACCTCGTCTTTTTTGAAAATGTACCGTACCACTCCTAAGTTTCGGTACATTCCGGATTTTTGTACCATAGTAGATACGCCGTATTACGCTGTGTTTCCGTATATTTTGCCATGTCCCGAGAAATTTTCTGTTTTTCGCGCTTTTTGGATATGCCCGTTTCACAAATTGTACCGTACTGCAACCCAGTCCTTAAACCTTTTTTTGCTCATAACGCTCACTACAGTGCAATCTTTTGTACCGTACTCCGTGCTGTGATAAACGTCGCAGAACTGCCCGCTGTCGTCTGTCATTATATAAGCGGCAATCACGTCCAAAACCTGTTTCGTCTCCAAATTATCATAGTCGCGGACGCGTCTTTTTGGCATATATTCCGAATAAATGTGAGTAAAACATACGACGCATTCGCGGTATCTTTCAATATCTGTAACGGTGAAATACCGTTCAAGCGCATAGAACAGCGGGTCGGTAAGAAATTCCGCGCTCATTGATTTTCGCTTTTTTGGCAGAAGCGACGGTAAAACAACGCTGAAAATTCCGTCCCCGCAGTCTATTTCAATTTCGTGAACTTCAGATATTTTTTTCATAAGTTCGGGTTTTGATATATTTACCGTTGCGCAAATCAAATGCCTGAATTTGCAGGCTATTTTTTCGCTTTGTATCGACGCTTCGACCGTCAGTTTATCATATTCACTGGGAGTCGTCAAAAAATTTGTCATTTCTATCCGCTGCAATGTATCTGCGAGCTTTATAATCTCTGTGTCAATATTACCGATTTGTCTTAAAATGTTTTCCCGTTCCATATGTGACCTCCGTTATTTCATATCATAGTACGCAATGTCGCCGTCTTCACCGACTATACAAAAACATATTATATTGTCAGCCTTTATTTTCGGTATCTGTTCCTCATAATCAACAACGATGATTTTGTTTGATTTCTGTTTTGGGTTTTTAGGTGACAGAGCGTAATTTATTATGTTTTCCTTGTCGTGTTCGGCGCAGATTATCTCGTACAGGTCATTGTTCATGAAAAAAGCAATCCTGACCGGATAGTCTGACGGGGAATGATACTCAACTTTTCCGATAAAATCAAGCAGCACCCAGAACGCCGCAATCAACTCGCAGTCATAGCTCTGCTTGGTTTCACCTCCGTATGTCAGCGTCCCGCTGTCACCGTCGTATACTATGCGTTTCTGTTTTATCATGCGCGATATAATGCTTCTCATTACGGCAATCGGCTTGTTCGGGAACA
>WQYZ01000230.1 GCA_009780985.1 Oscillospiraceae bacterium
CTCGCGCCGCTCATCGGACGCGAAACCATACTCCGGCAGTACATCGACAAAGTGCAATCTCTGTGCGATTATCTTATCATAGACACTGCGCCCACCCTTGATTTACTGACGGTAAATGCGCTTGCGGCGGCGGACAGCGCAATAATCCCAGTTGCGCCGAAATTCCTTGACGCGAAGGGGTTAGAGCTGCTTTCGAAAAGTATAGCACAGATACGCAAGGTTGTCAATCCGAATCTCACAATTGACGGCATACTCCTGACGATGGTAGATAAACGACCAAATTTCACCAGAGAAATCATCAATATGATAGAAAAAGCTTACGGCGGGGAAATCCGCATTTTCAGAGAGTATATACCGCAGTCAATATGAGCCGCGGAATCGAGCGCGACGGGCAAATCGATTTTCGCATATGAGCCGAACGGTAGAGTGGCGGCGGCATACGACTCGCTCGTGATGGAGGTAATTGATAATGTCTAAGACAAAGATAACGGGCAATCTTGCTCTCGCAGGCTATAATGACATATTCAGTAGCAGTACGCCTAACATAAGCGGTGAACAAATCACAGAAATCCCGCTTTGCGAATTATACCCGCCGGAATTTCACCCGTTTCAGGTAAACGACGATGAAAGTATGCAACGGCTTGTACGGAGCATCAAAAAATATGGTGTCCGTGAACCAGGGCTTGTCCGTCCACGCGCCAACGGTGGGTATGAACTGCTCTGCGGAAACCGCCGGAAACGTGCCTGCGAACTCGCCGAAATCACTACTATGCCGGTAATCGTTCGTGAACTCAATGACGACGAAGCGATAATTGCTCTGGTGGATTCAAACCTCGAACGGCGCGAAATACTGCTATATAGCGAAAAGGCGTGGGCATACCGCGCAAAACTCGAAGCGTTAAATCACAGAGGCGCAAAATCGGACACGTTGGGACAATTGTCGGTTGATATATTATGCGAGCAGACAGGAGAGAGCAAAAACCAAATCTTCCGACTCGCGCGGCTGACCGAGCTCATCGCCGCCCTAATTGATAAGGTTGACGTAAAACAGCTTGCGTTCAACCCTGCCGTCGAACTATCCTATCTGTCTATCTCAGAACAGACGGCGATAGCGGAAGCTATGGCGAAATACGACGTAAAACCGTCGCTGTCACAAGCTGTACGGTTGAAAAAGATGAAGCAGGACGGGACGCTGACAGTAGAAGCCATCAACAGCGTATTATCGGAGGCAAAAAGACCACCGAAAAGCGAAACGACTGGCGCAATGCAATTCCGCAAATACTTTCCACCAGATTATTCCAATAAACAAATGGAAGCCGTCATAAACGATTTGCTTCGCGTTTGGCAATCCGAGCAAACGAAAGCATAATAAATTTATAAGTCAAGAGCGTGGTAATTGCCTAATACGGGGAATAATCACGCTTTTGGTGTATTGCTAAACTTTACATTTTTATCATTGAAATTTTATGGAAATTATGTTATTCTATATGTTATATTAGTTTTCTTTTCTGCATTACATGATGTAATGCAGGAAGACGGTATAATTTATATTTTTGACATATAAACCCGAAAAAAGACAAGAAAATAAAAAAAAGACATAGTATAATTTATCTAAGGAGATGGATTGTATGGATTGGATTACTGATATACAAAAAGCGATTAACTATATTGAAAATAATCTGCTTGAAAATATAAATGTTGACGATATATCAAAATATATTTATATTTCAAGCGACCATTTTCAGAGAATGTTCAATATGGTAGTAGGATTTTCTGTCAGCGAATATATAAAAAACAGAAAATTATCGCTTGCGGCGCAGGAATTGTACTTGAAAAAGTCGAAAGTGATTGACGTCGCGCTGAAATACGGCTATGATACGCATGAAAGTTTCACAAAAGCATTTTTGCGCTTTCATAATGTCACGCCGTCCGATGTACGTAAATCAAGACGAAATATCAAATATTTTTTTCCACTATCCATCCAAATAAATATAAAAGGTGGGTTTATTATGTCGAAAAAAGTAATACCGAGTTTGGGTAAATTCATGGACGGAATGAACGGCGAAAATTATGAATTTTGCGGGGCAATGGCGCAACTAATGGCAACATTAGATGAAAAAGATTATGATTATTGGTTTTTTACCTGCATAACCGGCGATACATTTACGCAAGTGTACAGCAAGGATAACCAAAAGAATTTTACTTGCTTGTCAAGCGCCGTTTTTGGCAAAGAATATCTTGATAAAGTTTTTAAAGCCTGCGGATATGATTATGAGTATGCTGACAATAGGCAATTTTTCTCCAATAAAGAAAAATATATTGCTAAAATCATTGAATGGATAAACAAAGGTATTCCTGTCGTGGTAAAAGACAATAGTTATAGCTGGTTTTCGCTTGCGGTTGGCTATGAGGAAAACGGCGATATATTAAAATTGAATCTGTGGGACGGCAAAATAGAAAATTATACTTTTAACATAACTGAAAATACGAATTATGGTCTTATTTTTACAGGAGAAAAAAAGACGAACCCTGATTTAGGCGAAACGTACCGAGCCGCTATATATGATATTCCGAATTTAATTACTAAGAAAGCGACGGCTGATGCTTGCTTCGGGAAAGAAGCTTTCGTTGAATGGGCAAACGGTTTGACAGACGGCAGGTATGATAATATACCGGAAGATAAATTGGATATTGGGAATGTACATTCGAATAATCTTATAAATTTCGGGACAAACGGGTGTATGAAAAAATTTATTAAAAGAGTTTCTGATTTAAATCCCGATATGAAAGAATTAATAAATTCCCTGTATGGTATATCTGCCGAAACGGACGAAATATTTCACTTTCTTGCAGGAAAAGGCGGCTTTGAATATAATGGTGAAACAATGAAAAAAAGAGAAGAAAACGAATTGTTAAGCGGCAGAATAAAAGAAAATCTGGCGTATTGCGATAAAATATTAGCTTTATTTGAAAGTAAAAACTAAAACTTATATACCATAACTTTTTAATGCCGTATTATACCGTAATAAGTAATATTCAGACCAAAAATAAAAAAACAAGAGCGCGGTAAACCGTAAAAATAATAAGCCGCGCCCTTGTGTATTAGTTGCCCCATTTGACGAATATTTCAAAAAAACTATATATGTCAAGATATAACCAATTTATTTTAAAAGAGGAACAAAAAGTATGAGCATTACTGAAAAAAAGATTATTGAATTAAAAAATTCGTATGAAAATCTGCCGCAGAGAATTTTAACGTCATGTGTTTTTTGTATATCACCTTTAAATACCATTGTTTCTGCTGAAGCGTCCGAAGATTCTCAAATACTTTTACATAAATGGTTTACCGATATGCTAAACGAGATTTATTACTTTCCTGAATCGCTCGGATTAGAATTGTTGCCTGATGATTCTTATGAACTTATACAATGCGCAAACAGAAAACCCGAACTTAACCTTAATATAAGACAAATATACTATCAAATATACGAGTTATATTTACTCTTACTTAATTGTGGCTTTCATGGCGAACTATCAAACAATAATCTCGTAATTTATTCTTTTATGAAAAAAATACCGATACGCAGAAAAAACCAACCCTATTTTATTAATAATATAAATTTTTTGTCAAGAATCGGATTGAATTTCGATTTAGATAAAAATTCCGCTGTAATGACTATTACTTCAGATAAATATTATGACGCTTTTCCGGCTTGGAAATTACTCGCACATAATAATTTTGATGACGAAAAAATCCAAAATTACAAAATGTTCGATTTTATGTTTTGTTCATTTGACAAAAAATATGATTATCTGTTAAGAAAAATCGAATCATATTTTAATATCGAACCGAATTATTTTGATAAACGTTTTGAGAGCTTTGTTAAAAAAGGATTTGTTTATGAGTTCGACAGATTTGCTTCTCATAATTCTGTAGGTTTTCATTTTACCTGTTACAATAATATCACCGGCTTTAAAGTTCACCTCGCGGCAAACATAATAAACCAGTTATCTTTTAAACTAAACAGATTAATAGGAGCAGAAAAAGCCATTTTTAATTATTATAACTTATCAGAAGAATCGCAGTATTTTATCAGATCTGAATTAAGTAATTGTAATACTTGCGGAGCTTGCTTAAAAAGAAGTAGTAAAGTAAAAAACTTTCAAATTGAACATGACGGAGAAACCAGAGAGATTTGCGTAGGTTCTATATGGATGGTGAGAGACGGATGTTTCAATTTTAAGGGCTTGCGGCATTTAGACAGTGCCTTTTCTTTTATTGATAATTTGTTGAAATAAAACATGATTGGTTATTTGGGCAAAAAATAAATATTAAAGTTTGTATACGAAAGAAGATAATTATGGAGCATAATATCACTTCCGGTAATAAGCATACTGCTCTGCATACCATAAAAGACGCATAATACATGATTATCTGTATTATCTAATCTGCAATAAAAAAATAAATATAAACAAAATACGCCTCGAAGCGTTTCTTAACTTAATTATGAGTTAATGGAGCGTTTCGGAGCTTTTTTATTTCCACACAAACAGGAGGCACTTTCAATGGGCAAGAAAAAACAGATTATCAACAAATGGAACGGTTATTATCTCGAAGATTGTATATGCCGGTTATGCCTGTATTATGGTGGAAAAAAGGTCGGTTGCAGGTTAGCGCGTTGTTGCTGTGAGGACGAGAAATGCGAGGCGGAACTGAACGGGCGAATCAGACGGAAGCGAGGTTTTACAAGATGGGATATATAACAAAATCGCAAATCGAACAAGCGCGGCAGGTCAATGCACTCGACTATATACTCGCGTATGAACCGGATAACATCAAGCGCGTCGGAAATGAATACAGACTAAAAGACCATGAGTCACTTGCAGTCAACAGTAAAGGATTTTATTGGCACAGTCAGGGATTCGGAGCTGTCACCGCGTTGGATTATCTCGTAAAAGTGCACGGCGTAAATTTTGCGGAAGCCGTCGAAACGCTTTGCGCATACTCCAACAATCCCATTCTGCCGCAGGAAATGGCAAATTCGCCGCCCGAACGCAACCTGATTGTATTACCGCTACGTAATAAAAACAGCAACCGGGTCATATCATATCTGCAAAGTCGCGGGATTGATAAACAGATTATTTTGGACTGCATAAATCGCAACGACTTATACGAAAGTCTGTACAGGCATGACTGCATATTTACAGGCAGGGACGAACACGGCAAAACACGTTACGCCGCTATTCGTTCCACTACATCAGCGTTCAAACGCGACACTGACGGCTCAGACAAGCGATTTTGCTTTATTATACCGCCGAAAAATACAGATTGTCAGACTGTCATCGTGACCGAAAGTGCCATTGATTGTTTAAGCCATCAGAATATATATCTTGATTTTGACGCATGGCGGCTGGCATTAAGCGGCACGGCTCTGTCAGCTTTAACAAATTTTTTAGACCGGCACAAAGAGATTACGCACATCATAGCGGCGACTGATAATGACGAAGCCGGACATCGAGCCGCCGCCGAAATTGCGGCGAAATTTAAAATAAAAGTGACCCGTTCCGTGCCTGAACTCAAAGACTGGAACGAGGTCTTACAATCAATCAAAAACCAAGAAAGGGGCGATTTTATGAAGGATGTACGCAAGGACATCAAATTTATCGACAGCGGATATAATACGCTGTTTACAATCAAAGACGGCGACAGCATCAAAATCACATCGGGTTACGACGGCGAGGAAATGCTCCGAAAATGCCGGTTTATCGACGAATGTCATACTGACGTCGGCAGTAATATATATCACATCTGTGAATTTGCCGAGCGCATGGAAAAAGCGGGCAACAAATACGAGCCTGTTCAGAAGCAGGAGCGTAAACTCGACATTCTTGCGGCGAAGTACGGCGAAAATCTGCAAGCGGCGGTAATACCTATGACGGAAACGGCAATCAGTCAACTCGTCGGCGGCAAATATGAAGTATCGCCATTTTATGGCACAGACAAATCGTCTGTATTCGGCGCGCTTGTACGGGGTAAATCGGGTATAGCTGTCTGCGGAATAGAAGGTGGTACGCTCACAAGTCTGCACCCATACTGGGCGCAGAAGTACAAACGCGAGTTAAGCCCGGCAGAACCGCCGCAAACTCCGACACTGCATGACAGAATCGAAAAGGCAAAAGCAGAAGCCGCTGCGTATAACGCCGCCGACAGCAATAGGAATAAAAAACGCGGAGCCGCAGAATTGGAGTGAGTGAATATGCACGAACAGGTGAATGAAAAAACCGTCGCGCTCTCGGTGAAGGGCGTAAAAATCACTGGACGACTTCTGGCAAAAGCTATGCGGGCGTTTCTGAAACGTGCGCGTGAACCGACCGCCAAACGCGGCAGACAGAGCGTTAAGTCGCTGACGAAACAGGGCGCGAGCCTCGCGAATATCGAAATTTCCAGCGACGATATAGGCACATTCAAACGCACGGCGCGGAAATATAATGTGGATTTCGCACTCAAACGCGACGATTCCGAAACCCCGCCAAGATGGATTATATTTTTCAAAGCTAAAGACAGTCAGGCATTGGAAGCGGCGTTCAAGGAGTTTTCCGCAGTCACTTTGAAGCATAAAGAACGCAAGCCGTCAATGCTCGCGAAACTCAGCAAGTTCAAGGAACTGGCTAAATCCATCGCCGCTCCCGTCAAAAACAAAAACCGCGGGGAGCGTGAAATCTGATGAACACAGCGAAAATTAAAAAATATATTCTGCCAACTCTGCCGTATATCTTTGTGTTCTGGTTTTTCTGCAAGTTCGGTGAGGAAGACAGGATTTCTAACGGTGCGGATGTAATTCACAGACTCACGAATACGATGATTTCGCTGAATAAAGTGATGGCAAATCCTATGATAAGCCTGAATATACGCGATATTTTCGTCGGAATATTCGGTGCGGCTGGCGTATATGCAATCGTATATATCAGGAAAAAGAACGCAAAAAAGTACCGTAAAGATGTAGAGTACGGCTCTGCCCGTTGGGGCAACAAAAAAGATATTGAGCCTTTCGCTGACCTGAAGTCGGAGAAAAACATTATCCTCACCGCCACCGAATCACTCACGCTCAACAGCAGACCGAAAAATCCGAAATATGC
>WQYZ01000231.1 GCA_009780985.1 Oscillospiraceae bacterium
AATGATAATTTACAGGTTGATTAAATAGGATAAATTGCCGTATTACTTAAAATTATCGTTATTTATTGTAATTTTTCCAATAAAAAAAGCGGTTTTATTACCACTTACTTTTGTCAGTCAACAGATGCAAAATGACAATTAAGTTGCATATTAAACAAAATAAAAAATAAGGTCTAAAGCGTTTATTCAGCGTAAATACAATTTTTATTCAGTAAAGTGGGAGTATTGAAAATTATATGAGCGACAAAAATCATTATGTAAACAGGAAGTACAAAATACAAAGTTATATATTTGAAATTCAAAAATATAAACTGATAAACTTTATTTCACAGAACCGCAACAGGACACGACAACTTTATACGAACTCTTATCCCATAAAGAAGAAAATCGGAAAAGAGATATACAGAAATAACCGACGAGCATAAATCATTCGGCTATTCTTTATATGCTATTCAGAAAATTCAAATTATTATATTATTTAGGAGGAAACAACAAACAATGCGGAAATTAATTATTTTCATAGCGGCACTATGCCTGCTATTTTCTGTTTTTCAAGTTCCGGCATTTGCGGCAGAATCATATGAGCTTCTGCCTGTGAACGTAGTCTACTATCCAAACCATATGGAAATACGGAAAATCTATGAAACAGCGGCAAGCGTAGACCCCGGCAGAATACCTCGCACAAGTTTCGAGCGTGACAACATCAATTATAAATGCACGGATATACTGCGCGAAGTAATTACGGGCAATGATACGAAACCCTATACCGAAACAAAAACTGTCAGTAGCGTAAAAAATGACATAGCAACCATTTTAGGCATTTTACCTCAGACGAAAGAGATTACGACCGAAGACGGGTTTTCCGGAACGCTGTATCTCAGCACTTCGAGTATAAAATCAGAAGTGTCGGGGTACGGCATCACGACAAGCTCCGTCAGCACAACGCGCACTTATCCTAATCTATATGATATGGACGCCCAGCAAATTCCGAAATCCGTTACCGAAAACGGCATAGCCTATATGCTCACAGATATTCAGTGGAAAACCGACAACACATACAATGCTGACGATTACGATATTGACAGCAGATATACAGCAACAGCCATATACAGCGGCACAAAAACGTCAAGTTACATAAAAGGCTATACGATAACCGCGGAATATAGCGGCGAGTTGTGCCGCACCGGCGTCTCGGTCATTCGTTATACTGTTATTTTTTCAGGCACACAAATCGAAACGACAACTGAACCAACGACAACCATGCTTATAACGACCGAACCTGAAACGGAAACCGTAACAGTTTCTGAAACAATCTTGGAAACAACATCGAATTCTGAACCGGAGCCGGTAAACTCACCAAAATTTGACTGGCATTTTTTAGTGATACTGCTTGCTATATTGACTGTCGTATCAACGGCATACGCTGTATATACGCGAATGAAAAAACGAAAATAAACGAGAGGAGACAAAAAACAATGAAAAAATTATTTACTATTATAACGGCACTAATTTTGGCTGTAGCAACAACGATTCCGGTAATGGCGGCGACATATGATTTCGGAGGCGCTGACCCCGGCGCGTTCGGTAAGCCAACTTCGGTAGAGCCGGCAATCGTTGTTGGCGGTCCGGCAGATGAGAGTTCAAATATAAACCGGAGCAAGGACAGTACGATCATTCCGCCGCCGTTTGGGAGTCCGGCGTCAAATACCCCGAACGCGGGAGAACTTCTGACGCCATATATCACTGGCGTCACTATCAGTAATAGCTCCGATTATGGCAGTCCGGCAGTTATAAATAACGGAACTGGAAACGGAACACCGTATTACTCGGAGTCATCAGTTGAACCAGATATGATACCCCCGACGAACATCACATATTCATCAAACGAGTCGGCATCATCAAATAAGTTTACATTGCCGGACGGTATGTTTTACGCAGACGACAGTATTGGCACGCTCAGCATACCGAAACTGAATGTTACCGGCAAGGTATATGAAGATGAGAGCCTTGAGAGTCTGAGCAAAGGTATCGGGCATTTCAAATCAACTTCCTGCTGGGATGGCAATGTAGGATTCGCCAGCCATAATCGCGGTATTTCAATTGCTTTTGGACAAATTCATACGCTGACAACAGACGATAAAATCATTTACACTACCGAAATGGGAACACGGACATACGAGGTATATTCGGTCAGCCAAATACAGGAAACCGATATGTCGAAACTACAGCGTACATCTGACAATATCGTCACTCTAATCACCTGCGTAAACGATATACCTTTACTCCGCTGGTGTGTTCAGGCTCGTAAAATCGGATATTAATTTATCGGGAGGAAGTTTATGCGCAATAAAAAAATACAAATATTATTTGCGGCGGTTGCGGTTATAATGCTTCTGCCATTTTTATGTTTCAATGTATATGCTGAAGAGGCAGTTGTTGAAAAAATCGGCACAATAGACATTCCGAAAGATAACTGTTATATGGATAATACAAATATTATGATACCGTTCAGATTATTTTGGGAAACATTCGGAGCCGCCGTCGGTTGGGACAACGAGCAAAAAACCGCTAAAGTAGCTTATGAATCCGAAACTTGCGAGTTTGAAATAAACGTTTTCATTGGCAAAAAATTTGAAACAGAAGATATATGGGATAAAGACATTAACCCAGATATAACCGCTTCTGTCGGCGGCGAAAGTATTTTTGTTCAGTATGATTTCCCCGCCGCCGCAGACATGGCGGTTGTCGTTGGCGGTAATGTATTCCCCATATTTTTCGATGTCCCCGCTGAAATCAAAGACGGCAGAATATACACTTCAATAAATGTTCTTACTGATATGTTTGGCGCGGCTGTAATTTACGACTGGAATACAATCTCTTTTAAATTTACAGATGAAAATATACTCGAAACAGCGCAGAAAGAAACGGAAATAACTGGGATTATAAAACTCATAAACGAAGCAAGAACAGAAAACGGCTTAAAACCGTTGAAGCAAGCAATGCAATTAAATAAAGTGTGCAGTGCAAAAGCCAAAGATAAAGCATATTATAAATATTCCGGTCATATTTCGCCGAAATTCGGCGCGCCTGCCGAAATGGTCGGCAAAATGGCGGAAAGTTACAGATTCACGGGTGAGTGCCTATATTATTGCAGCGTAAAAGTGCCATATGAGCGGGTATTCGAGGCTTGGATGAATTCACTCGGTCACAGAAATATAATAATGTCGGAATCCCCGCAATACATTGGCATAAACAGGTTTACAGACGAAAAAGGCGGCGTTTACTGGGCGCTATTGACCGCGAAATAGTTATATGATTACTCCTGTACCTCATTGATTACGGTATTTGTTGAAAAAGCAGATATTTAAACAGTATATTATAATAGACTCGAATGAGTTTAATATATAAATGTTCATAAAGGAGTAAATTAACATGAAAACTTTCATAAAAAAATTAGCATTATACATCATAGTCATAACAATATCGGCGTCTATTACAGTCCCGGCATTGGCGGCGGAGCCAACAGATAAATGCAAAATAACTGTAAACACTCAAACAATGGAGTGGAACTTAGAGCCGTTTTGGGCTTACGGTCCGCAGAGCGACGTTACAATATTGATTCCTATGAGGGACTTATTTACATCGTTAGGCTATACCGTCAGTTATGACCACAAATCAGACTGCTCTGTCTTTACCGCAAATAAAAAGTCGGCATATATTTCGTTTTATGTGGATGTAAAAACCGGGCAGATTGTCAAAGAAGGCGATAAAATAAAGAAAAACACCGAAAACCAAGTATATCTCATAAATGATTTTTTGTATATAACCAACGATGAACTAAAAACCATAGCAAAATCGTTTTTAACCGATTCTTCCGTTGAAATTGATTATGTATATAATAAAAGCATAACCGGCGATTATTATATAGTTCAATACAGTGACTATTTTCCGGTTGAAAGTAATCTCATATCCTTAACAATGGAAGTTCACGTTAAATACCCCGACCACTCATATGTCGGCGAAAAATATACGAAATATAACACAGGCGACTGGGTATCGGGAGCGGATGTGAAGCAAAATTTTGACGAAATAACTCTGAGGAGTTTATGGGACGGATTCGATAACCTGCGATTCTATACGGGCAAAGACGAAAAAAATGAGCTCACCGGCAAAGGCAGATGGAACAGTTCCGCATACGCAATCGCATGGGAACTGATGGATTCCACGGCTGAGGAAATCAATACACTGCGTAAGCAAAACGGCTTGCCCGACTTAGCTGTTGATAATTCTTTATGTTTTATGAGCGTTGGAGCGAGTGAGTCAGAAGTTGATTCGGTTTTTGATAACGCGATACATAATATTGAAAGTAACAAAGCCGCACACACTTACAATGGCAAAACCAAAATGGCGGAGTGCATAGCTTCCGTGCGTCTTAACGGAGAGGAAATAATATTCAAGGAAAAATACGATAATTCGACAGCCGTAATAGCCCGTAATACCGTGAATGCGTGGTATAAAAGCAGCAAAGGGCACAGGGAGATTATATTGGGCGCGAAATATAAGACTATGGGAATTCTGGTCATAATTACGGATACCGGCACCGGAGACGCATACGCCGTGTTTAAATAAATAAGGTAAATTTATATATATTTTAACAAATAAATTATATCGTTATCATAATATTTTTCTATAATCGAATAACGAAGATTATTTATATCTATGTAAATCGGACAAACGCAAGCATTTTTTGACATGACTTTTCTTGTCTGAATCTATATACTATTAATCATAGGGGGAAGCGAACATGGAATGGATAGAGAGCATAACGAAAGCGATTCGTTATATTGAAAATAATCTGACTAATGATATAAGTATCGAAGATGTGGCAAATCACGTGTTTATGTCCGAGGCAAATTTTCAACGTATTTTCCACTTAGTCACCGATATAACCATCGGAGATTACATCCGCAACCGTCGGTTAAGTCTGTCAGGTCGGGATTTGTTTCTTACCGATAGCAAAGTTATCGACATAGCTATGCGGTATCAATACGACACGTCAGAAAGTTTTTCCAAAGCGTTCGCTCGTTTTCACGGTATTCCTCCATCGGTTGTAAAGAAGCACGGCGATAAACTCAAATGCTTCAGCCCGCTTACTATTAATATATTTATTCGGGGAGGATTTAATATGTCACGTATAGTTATGGAAAATGATTCTGGGGCTAAAATAATATGCGAAAATTTTGAATATCTCACATTGGGGAAATTACAGTTTATCGGCATTGACGCATGGCCCAACGAAGGATGGGACGAACTTTGGGCACGCAGGGGAGAATTTATGCCTGCGTTGGACGCTTTGATGTCTGAATATGGGACAGATATAACCGATGACTGCGCGTTTCTGCACCATAACGGTCACGGAGTTGACACGGAAAATCATTATTTAGCGGGGCGTTTTTTCAAAGCGGGAACGCCTGTGCCGGAGGGATATGATTATTATGACGTTCCGACGGAGAGAGCCGCTTATGCAGTCTACACCACAAACAAATATGACGGGGATATTGGATTGGCGTACTATTTTACCCGAGACCAAATATTAAGTGAAGGCGTTACAATTCCATATCCTCTTTCTTATTGGCACGCGGCGGTTTATACAGACGGTCGACCGAAATATTGGCACACGGCACGTTCGACAGAGGAAAATCATCGTTTCGGCTATATGTTTTCGGTTGGTGAATGAAAATATGCAGATGTAACAAATAAAAGCATTAGATGCGATACCTATAAAATAAGACAAAAACAAATAAAATTTCAAAAGAGATTTGCTCCGGCAGGTCTTTTTTGTTTATATAAATTAATTTTTAAAACAGAAAGATTAAATAATATTATGTTCGACACATCTTAAAATAACCCACACAAGCGGATTACTTCGGCAATTCGCTTTTTATTTAACAATAATTTTATAAAACATTGAAAGGATTAATATAATTATGATACAATTATTTAAGAGTATAACCAAACATAAAATAATATCATTCCTGCTCATCATTTGCATGATATTGCCTGTCATACCAATGCTCGGCGTATCTGCGGCAGTAGCAAGCGGGATAACCTATTATGAGAATAATTTTGAGTTGCCGTTATACGGCTCAACAGGCTGTCCCGTAAAAAACATCCCCGGTATACCGGTTGGGACAGCGTTCACAATACTTTCGGAAGACGGCAATAACTTAAAAGTAAAATTGCAGAACGGCACAGAAACGACGATTGCGAAAGCATTCTGTATGATAAACCTACCCGATGTTATACCGTCCATAAAGTACGATATAACAAATTCCTACAGTTCGGTGTTCAAGATAAGGGGCGCAAATATCGCCGGACTAACCGGAACATCGCTGTATCAGAACGGAACGTCTAAGAAAAACAACCCGCGACTGGGCAAAGATGAGTTTCTTGTGCCTGTGTTATACGAAACGGCGATAAAAATTGCGGCGGCGCAGAAAAAAGCGTTGAGCGAAGATTATACTTTTGTTATCTATGAAGCATACAGACCAACATATGCGCAGAATAAAATATATTCCGCATACAGTCCGCTCGTTACCGCAGATATTACAGGCGAATACCCCGTAAGCTGGTTCGCGGCAAGCGGAAAGTCGAATCATCAGGAGGGCTACGCCGTCGATTTGTCTTTGGCGAAAGTGAACTCGGTTTCGTTCGTTCCATTGGCGAATCCGGCGTATAAAATAGCCAATCTGACTTTTACGAACTGCAACATGGTAACGCCAATACATGATCTGACGGTAGATTCTGCGGTATATCAATATCAGGCGGGAATGGTAATATATGACAAGACCGCATGGCAGTCATATACGCAGACAGCCGCGTTTGCGGGCAATGCCGACTGTAAACGCCTGCAAAAGTACTGTACCGACGCTGGATTAACCCCTTTCGCCTCAGAGTGGTGGCACATGAACGATATTGACGCGCGAAACGCTCTGGGTGACAGAACAGACATACTCGGTGACTGGGAGTTGACAACTAACGCGAGTATCCTCGACATTTCCCAGACTTTAACCCGGGATTTAACGGCAAGCGGCGGCGAAATACTGATAAAATCAGATGATTACGA
>WQYZ01000232.1 GCA_009780985.1 Oscillospiraceae bacterium
GCTTGTATGAAGCAGGGCAAATATCTCGGCACTTACGCGCCTCTCGGCTACAGAAAAGACCCGATTAACAAGCACCGCCTTATACTCGAACCCACGTATTGTCACAATTTCAAAATCCTTGCACATCGAAAATTTTTCCCGGAGCTTCGTAATGAATACATCGACCGTTCGCAAGCTGGACTCCTTCTCCAACCCCCAAAATTCGTCGATGAGTTGGCTGCGGGTAAATGTCTTTTTCGGATAGAATAATAGCTTATAAAGAATATTGAATTCTCTGACCGACAGAGGAATTTCCTCTCCGTTTACGATAGCGCAGCGTTCGTCCTCGTCCATAGTAATGCTTCCAATTGTCAGCTTCCACTCAGTGGCAATATTGGCGCGGCGGAGCAACGCGCCGACGCGCAATACCATCTCGTCCATATCGAATGGTTTCACCATGTAGTCGTCAATCCCGATATGGAACCCCTTTTGCTTTGACGATATATCGTCCCGCGAAGTCATAAACAAAATGGGAATGGTTTTATCCTGCTCACGGATGGTCTCTGCAAATTCAAAACCGTCAATCCCCGGCATCATAATGTCGGAAATAATCAGGTCAAACCGTGAAGCGAAAAGCAGGTCATATGCCTCATTCGGATTCGTACAGCCTGTGGCATGGTAGTTATTATTGTTCAAATATTTGCAGACGATTTGCAGACGATTTGGTTGAGCTTCGTGTCATCCTCGACAACGAGTATGTTGATCATTTTATATCATCTCCTTTTTGTAATTGTAGCACGCTATTGTTAAAGTAGTGTTAAAATTACCGATAGTCAATAAAATATTATATAGATATATACCGGAAACAGATGTGTCCGCTTCTTATTCAACGCTTTTCAGCGATTCCACCATCTTTATTCCAGATAATTTGTAGCCCATTATCACATTTACAAATACCGCGAAAATACCTGACAGTACAACCGCAAAAATATAGCTCGGCAGATTTATGATGTGCGGAAACATGATTGTATCGGGTTCGGCAGTTCCCAATACAAATCCGTTAAGCCAGACGCCGCCTATAATCCCCAAAAGTATCCCCATTGCGGTGACAATTCCGTTTTCCCTGTAAACATACATGGCAAGTTCAGAATCGTAAAAACCCAGCACTTTTATTGTTGCTAATTCGCGGATACGCTCCGTTATATTGATATTCGTCAGGTTGAACAGGACTACCAGCGCCAATGCGCACGCGAGAACAATCAATACTACGGTGACAATTCTCAACGCGTCGGTTGATTCGTCTATATTTGACTTTAAGTCGTCAGTGTTCACCACCGCTCTTACGTTGCCGTCCGTCAGAAGCGTTTCCGAAAATTCGCTGCTGTTTACCGCGTCGGCGATAATACTGTTGAACAACGGCTCTGTGCCAATTAACTCTTTGTACGTATCAGGAGACATATACACATAATTCAGTATGTAGTTTTCCACTACTCCTGTCACTTTTACCGTATGTATTTTTCCGTCGCCAGTCGTCATGCTGAAACTGCCGCCTGCGGAAACGCCGATTTCACGCGCCAGTTTTTCTGTGAGCAAAACGCCGTCCGATGTAAACGGTGCCGGTTTTCCTGTTTTCCGTGAGCACAGATTTATAAAATCGCTTAATTTTTCCGGCGTTTCAGGCACTATCAGCGATGCGGAAAAGTTGCTTACGATTACGGATTCTTCACGGATATACATATAATCGTCAGTCAGTCCGGTTATCAGCGAATCAATTTCATTTCGCTGCTCCGATGTCGTTATATCTTTAAGGTATGCCCGAGAATTGTATTTCATTATATTTTCGTACTGTAGCGTGCCAACGCCTCCGACGCTGTCGCGCAATCCGAATGCGGTAAGCAGTAAAGCGGAACAGCCCGCAACACCCACCAATGTCATGATAAAGCGGTTTTTGTACCTGAATATATTCCTCGCCGTAACTTTTCCTGTGAAACCGAGCCGATTCCAGATGAACGTGATTTTTTCAATCAAAACGCGTTTGCCGGCTGGCGGCGATTTGGGACGCATAAGTTCTGCCGGAACCTCGGACACCGAAGCAACGCATGTTATCAATGTCACAATCAATACTGCTCCTACCGCCGCCAAAACGGCTATTAGGCTGATAATTACCGGGATTGGCGTGCTGACAGCCGGCATGTCGTAAATATGCCCGTAAGCGTCCGCAATTATGTGTGGAAACAGACTGCTTCCCAGGATTACGCCCGCTATGCCGCCGATTATACCCGCGCTGAACGCGTAAACCAGATACTTCACAATAATTTTGGCTGACTGATACCCCAACGCTTTATAGATGCCGATATGTGTTCTGTGCTCCTCTACCATACGCGACATAGTTGTCAGCGAAACCAATATTGCCACAAGCAAAAATACTAACGGGAATACATAGCCGATTTTTTGCAGCCTCAACGTATCCTGATAGTAAGAATCAAATGCAATGCCGTCCCTGCGCGTAAAATAAAACCACTCGGGCGTAGGTGAATCGTCTGATTTTATCTGTGCTTGCACCCTCATATCGCCGGTTTGCATTATCTGCTTTTCCCATTCATCGGCGGAGGTATAATAACTTTCGGTTAAATTATCCATATCCTGCGAGCCGTTCATTAGTATATATGTATCTGTGTAAACGTTCAGTTTACATGCTTCACGTGAAAGATACAGATAAAAATTCAGTTTGCCGTCGCCCAAAACGGTGTTTCCGCGCGCTCCTGAAATATACAGAGGCGAAGACACAACCCCGACAATTTTGAACGCGCTGCTGTCAAGCACACTGTGATATTCGTCCATATTATCAAGCCCAAGCGTAATACTGTCGCCGATTTTGTATTTGCCGTAGTCCAACAGTTTCTGCTCTACGACGCACTCGTTATCATTCTGTGGCAACCTCCCGTCCAGTATGTCAATTTTGTTCAGATCATCAGGCAAGGCGTATGTGCGGACTGTTTTTGTTTCATCTTCAAAATATATAAAAACGTCGTAAACGTATGTCGGCATTACAGTTTTGATGCCGGCTATATTTTTCAGTGCGGCTATATCGTCATCTGAGAAACCTGTGCCGGATTTCAGCTGTATATCGTAAAGATTATGTTCTTTGTACATTTTATCCGCAACAGCTCTCATATCAATAGAAGCCGCTTGTATCCCCACAATGGAAACTGCGCCCAATGCCGTGATTATAAGTAGCGAAATGAAACGCCCCATTGTGTTTTTTATTTCCCTTAGAATATCTTTCCGGTATGCGCCCATTTTCTCACCACTCTATTTCCGATATCGGCAACGGACTATTGTTATCCGCGACCGATTCAACCTTTCCACTTTGTATTTTTACTACCCTGTCGGCTATTGGAGTAATCGCTATATTGTGCGTGATAACAACCACAGTAACGCCTTTCGCCTGGCAGGTTTCCTGTAATAACTGTAATATGCTCTTACCAGTCTGATAATCAAGCGCACCTGTAGGCTCGTCGCAAAGCAGGAGTTTTGGATTTTTTGAAAGCGCCCGCGCGATAGCCACGCGTTGCTGTTCGCCGCCCGAAAGCTGCGCCGGAAAATTGTTGAGCCTGTGACTCAAACCGACTTCATCCAAGACTGTTTTCGGGTCAAGCGCATTTTTGCGGATTTGCAATCCTAGCTCCACGTTTTCCAATGCTGTGAGGTTAGGTATCAAATTGTAGAATTGAAATACAAATCCCACATCATTGCGGCGGTATGTGCATATGTCGCGTTTTGACAGACGTGTTATATCACGGTTATCCACGGACACTTCCCCTGAAGTGGCGATATCCATACCGCCCAATATATTCAGTACGGTCGTTTTACCCGCACCCGACGGTCCGACTATTATACTGAATTTCCCTTTGTCAAGCGAAAAGGTTATTCCGTCTGCCGCTCTGACGGCAATCTCCCCGCTGTGGTATTCGCGCACCACGTCTTTTAATGCAATATAATTTTGTCCCATTTTATTTCCTCTCCTCGGCTGGTTTATTTTTAGTAAGTATATCGCCGGATTGTTCGTGTATTTTTCGATTAATGTCTGAAAGATTCACGTGTATAAATTTATTTTCTGCTTGACATACAATCTTATATATAGTATAATGACATTGTGTCGTTTTTGCAACCGACAGATGTTTTAAGTTCGTATTGTTGGCAACAATACCATGTGTAAATGTCGGTTTCAAAACAAAATTTCTAAAATTGGCGGGTGAAATCAATGAAAGAGATGAAACAAAACAGAAAAACCAAATATACTCAGACAGTATTGAAAGACAGCATTATTGAGCTTATGAAGAAAAAAGCTATTTCCCAAATAACGATAAAAGAGATTTGTGAAAACGCAGATATTAATCGGACAACATTTTACGCGCACTACGCAGACCAGTATCGGCTTCTTAAAAGCATTGAGGATGAAACTCTTTCATGGGTAAAAGACACGATTGCCAATTTTTCCGGTAAAACGGACAAAAAGGATTTTATCCAGAATATTGAAAAGATTTTTGAATATCTCATCGAAAACAAAAACCATATTCAGGTGTTGATGAGCGAAAGAGGCGACATTGATTTCCAGAGGAATCTTCTGATTGTGATATATGAACAATGCGGCATATGGCTTATCGACGATATGAGCGTAGATATAACAAAAAGCGAGCTGTATTTTGTTTTTCTAATCAACGGGAGCGTTGGACTTATACAGCACTGGCTGAAAACCGGACTGAAAGAAACTGCATATGAGATGTCTGAGATTATTTATAACATGTCTTGCAACATACGCAAAAAATCTTAATTTTATATAATTCAATAAAACATAAATGTCAGATGATTAATACTATTGCTACTCTGAAAGCTCGCGGGCTTTTACGCATATTTCATACAGTTCATCGTACTTTTCCTCTATGAGCGGAGCGGTTTTTTCATCCCTCTTTGCGCTGATTTTCCTATAACAAATATACGAAACAGCACAGCCGATAAACCCGGGCACAGCCAGTACAACCATAAGCGGTATTACGCCAACTAAGCAACTAACCACAGCCCCTAATATACATGCCGCCCCTATAATTCCGATAGTGAACGCCGCTATAATGGCGGCAGTTGTCCGTGAGCTTTCGAGATGTTCAATCTCGTGTACGCCGCTGTCGAACTGACGCTGTAATCTGCTCAGTTCCGCTTTGTTTCTGATTTTACGCTCGCGCTTAAATTTCAATGCAGTTGTAGATAATCCTGTTAATAGCAGCGAATCACCTTCTAATTTCCACCCGAAATTCTTGTATCCTTCTGTATATACGTTTTCCATATCGTGTTTTACTGTTACATCCTTGTATTCATAGCCAATAAAATTTTGCGTATTTTTTGTTATTATATTTTCGTCCATCGTGATTACTCCTTTTTTATTTTATATTTGTTGTTTGTTGAAACAAATGGATTTATCACTTGTTTCGCTGTTTGATGCCGTTATTATGTCACTCCAATGTTTGAGAATTGTTTGAATTTTGTTCGAAAAATAATAATTCGTTAAATTTTTGAAGCTTTCTTCTTTTCCTTTCTGCTAACAAAAATTAACGCTACAATACATTGAATGGCGGCAATACCTGCAATACCGATAAGAGCTGTGTCCATACCGTGTATCGGCGAAGCGGAGCCTGTTATTGTCATAATTGATAAAAACACAGCCGGGCTGATGGAACCGGCGATAGTGCGTAATGTAGTCAGAATCGCTGTGCCGTGAGCTGTGTATTCGCTGCCCAGCGTACTCATGCCCCATGTCACTATCGGCATCATGATACAGGCGATAGAAAAAGACCGTACGCTGAACAGGACCGCGATTAAAATTATGCTCGTGGAATCGCTCAAAAAAGACAGCCCTATACAGCTTAACAGTATTCCGATACTGCCGACTGCAAATAACTTGCGAATCCCTATTTTATCATAGATTTTTCCGGCGAATAGGCTGGTAATCGCCATTATCAACGACCCCGGCAACATAACTAAACTTGAAAAAGTCGCGGAATTTCCCCGCATTGTCTGAATGTAAACAGGAATTAGCATAGACCCCGCCATCATGACGGCGTACATAAGCATACTTCCTATGACACTTAACCGAAACTCTCTGTTGCGAAATATACGGAGTTCAAGGAACGGCTGTTTTGCGTGTAACTGTCTGAAAGCAAATATAACAAGCGAGGCAATTCCAATGACAAGCGGCAAGGCAACATATAGGCTGAAAAATGTCTGTGTTCCGAAATTTCCCATGCTAATCAGAATCCCGCTGAAGCCTGCCGAACATAAAACCATTGATAGAATATCGAAATGCTGTTTTTCAGGCTCGGTTATGTTTTTGAGGACGAATGCTGCTGCAACTAAGTCGATTACTGCTAAAACAACCGCACCAAAAAAGATTATTTTCCATCCTAAGTTGTCCGCGACAATGCCCGCCACCGACGGTGCTATAACCGGTATCGCACTTACCGCCAAGCCGTAAATGCCCATCATTGCGCCGCGCTTGTTGGCAGGATATATCGTCAGTACAACAACCTGAACAAGCGATAAAAGTACGCCGCACCCCAGAGCCTGTAAAATCCGCCCAAACATGAGCATATAAAATGACATGGCGGTCGCTGACAGTAAGAGTCCTACCGTAAAAATTCCCATTGATACCATAAACAATTTTTTCGTCGGGAACCGTTTCATAAGGAACGGCGTTGCGGGAATCATAATACCCATTGCCAGAGAGTACGCGCTTGTCAGCCATTGACCGTCCGACGCCGTAATATTGAATTCTTTCATTATAACCGGAAGAATTGTCGTAAGTGCCGTTTGAAGCAGGGAGCATAATATGCATCCCACGAGCAATACGCCAAAAATCATATTTTTCTTTTGTTCGCTAAAAGATAATTCGTTTTGTCCGTTTATATTATTTAACTTGCTTATACTTTCCACTTTGAAAGCCTCCTCACTTAAATTTGTTGAAAAACTGATGATTATCTCGCTCAATCATAGAATTTGATATGAATATCTCGTTTTTTGAGTAAGATAAAATACATTTTTTACA
>WQYZ01000233.1 GCA_009780985.1 Oscillospiraceae bacterium
GGAGCGAGGATATACCCGCCGTTGATATTCATCTCTTTTGCCAGTTTACGGATATGGTCTTTTATTTCGTCCGGTTTCCAGAACGGTATGACGCTCTGACTGCCAAGAGTTCCCCAGAAGCTTTATTTATTTTCGTCTTATATTTTAATAATTTTAGTGTATATCTTCGGATAAATTATTTTTCAGATGAAAATATATGGTCGTGACAGTTTGAAAATATTTTATTTTGAAGCAGAATTTTTTTTATTTTTGTTTCTCAGAGTAACAACCATTACTGCAATTATCGCAACAACCAATATGACGGCTATTATGATAACTAATGTCTGTGTTGAAATACCTGACCCGCTGTCGTTATTTGCATTTGTGTTTACTGCCGTTGTTGAGTCTGCTGCACTATCTGCGGATAATATCGTCGATTCAGTATCTGTTTTAACTGTTGTCGCAGCATCTGCCGGAACTGCTGCTGTTGCTGCTGATTCAGCAACTTGTTTTAACGGGTGAAGTTTGTTCTCAGCCATAACCGAAGCCATCAGGAACGTCATTGCACCGTTGCCGTATAAAGTGTTTTCGTTGGTCGTCCATTCGCCGTCGCTGTCGATATAACATTTGCCGTCGAATTTAGATAAATGCCTGTTATCGTAAATATTACAGCCCTCAGTAAAATATCCTGCCGGTATTTTATATGGGGTTAATTTTTTGTCTCGCGAATATATCCCGCTGAAAATATTCATTACGCTTTTTTCCCCGTTGCCTGAAACATAAGAGAACGACATGGGATTTATTCCCAGCAAATGATTTACAGTATTATCAAGATTGTCAAGCACCTCTGACGGGATTTTATCTTTTCCCTCGGTTATTATGCTTCCCAATAAAAGCGACATTGAACCTTGCGCGATTACCTGATTTGAACCCCACCAATAACCCCACTGAGGAAATGCAGTTCCCCAAGTATCAGTATTGAGAATAATGCTTCTCCATGTATCAAAACTGTCGAACTGGTTTTTAACGTCTGCATTTGCATCGTTATTGCCGTATAAATATTGCACAAACCCTAAGAAAGATTTGCCGCCGTGGTTATAACTCAAAGACTGATAAGGGTCAAAACAACGTAAAACATTTTCGTTTGTATAATTGTTTTGTATATATGTATCATATATTCCGGGGTCTCCTCCCGATAATTTGACTGCCCGGTAAATCGAACCCGCCGCCCAAAACATTTCCCTGTCAAGGTCCTCCTGACTGAATGTATATGTCCTGTTCGCAGCGTCTATCTTCATATTTTTCGGATTAGCGGGGTCTGTTACCCAGTCCCACGCGCGTATTGCCGTATCTAAGCAAGTTTTGGCAAAACCAGCGTATGCCGGAATATCTTTGTATATAATATATGCGTGCGCCAGAACAGCCGCCGCACTCGCAGTAGCCTGATGAGACCTCAAATCTTTCTGGTCGTCGGTTGATTTATAATTAGAGTCTCTGTTCAGCGTATCTTCCATATAGATAGTATTATCAGCATAATTTGCCGCGACAAAAAACGAGCCGTCCTTCGGATTATGTTCAAATTTTAGAATCATATCCAGTTCCCATTTAATTTCGCTCAATATTCCGGGAGCGTCTGCATATCGGGCATTATTAGGGTCGGTTTCAGGTATATTTAAATTTAAACTGTTGAAAACATCAGGGAAAAGTTCATATGCAAACAATAAGTCCGAAACCGAAGATGCCCCCGAAGATAAATATTTCCCGTAATCGCCCGCGTCATACCAGCCTTGCGAAACATCATAAGTTACCGCGTCAAGATTATCCCTGTCAGACCATTTTTTTACCGCAATATCATTTGGGTGCAAATCTTCTCTTGCAAAATCTCCGGCATATTTTTCATCAAGCGCAATCCCCTGTCTCTGGAAATAGTAATATTTTACAAGGTCTGTAAGAAGACTGCTGTAAACATTCTCGTCGATTTTAAATTTGACTGATTCGATGGTATCAACTTTTACGCCCTCGTACACATCACGCGGGGAAAGTTTAGTCGAATCCAAACCTGCGTCCGGTATTCTGATAAAATACTTGCCGGCAACATTAACAGAATCAAAGCTGAATACATGAACTATTTCGCCCGAATCTGCGTCGGTTGAACTTTCATTCGGCAGTTTCCCGCTGAAAGCAACATCGCCCGTCGCCTCATTTACAACCTCGAATGTTTTCCCGTTTAACGAGCCAAATTTTGGGAAATAACTGACTCTCGCCGTTTTCGGTCCAGTAAGCTCATACCCGACTTGATTTACTTTTATCATCGGATATTGTCTCTCGTCATCGCTTGACGAAATAGAAACGTTTCTAAATTCTAACTTCCCGCCGTTTACACCGCTGACTGCGACATACCAAAAATCGTCAAGGCTAAATCCGCCATTTGAATTATCGTCAACAACGGCTTTTATGCTTAATGTAAACGATTCCCAATCAGGAGTTGCAGTCAAAGCCTTGCCCGCGGTTTTATTCGTCCAGTCTATTGTGTTCTGCTCGCCGTGCCTGTTAGACTTCAAACCAATCGTAAAATTTTTATTGCCCGCTGCCGTGTTTCTGACTTCAAAGTTAAGAACTCCATTTGCGTAATAATCTCTCAGCGCAAGAGTTGTCCAGTTCATATTAGGCACAAGATTTGCCCCACCCCAGCTTTCTGTAGTCCAAACTCCGCTTCCGCCGTTGTCAATCAGTATAGTTTGCAGCTGCAAACCCGGTTGTTCTTCCACATTTGCCGCCAATCCCGATAAATTAAAAACGGGAGCGAGCGTGAACAATATAACCGATGTAAGTATGGATGTTATGAATCTTTTGACTGTATTGCGTTTTGTTGGCATAATGTTTTCCTTTCTGGTCTTGTTATTCATGTTTGATATTATATCACTTTAACCGGAGGAAATCCTGAAAGAGCGATTATATACGGCGCGAATTTCGGTAGTAATCATTATTGATTCTTTTTGGGGTCGTCTCTTAAGCTGAATTTGAACTTTTTTACATGCGGACGGTAATATTCGACAAATGAAACCCAGCTTCCGTCCAAAGCCGTATATCCCCAGTTGCCCGAATGCAGCATATACCCTTCCAATGTGTTTTGATTGAACCATTTCAGCGGGATTCTGGGCGTATACGCGCATAGTTCGCGTCTGTCCCACATCCATTCGTAGTGTACCAATGAAAAAGGTCCCCATATGTTATCGGATTCCAGTATTGTCAGTTCGCTTCCTGTCGGAGTATAAAAATCATTGTGCAACGCCCACGTCAGCAGAATATACTTTTTCAGCGCATGGATATATACCATTTCCGGCAGACTGATATGCCCCTCTATATCCAATATCGGCGTTGAATCATCAAGGCTTTTCACCCAGCCGTCCGGCGAATAAAACTCCCATTTATCCCTATTCATTATAGAATCTTTTGGTACCCTGCCGAGTCTGAGATACTGTCCGTTATCCCATTGGTCTGACGAAACGGCATAAACATAGCCGTCAACCGCATCCTGATTATTTCTGCCGAATTGTACGAAAGACGGACCGCCGAAATCAGCTCCGGGGAACATTGGTTTCCAACCTTTATAACTCTCCCGCTGTTCTTCGGTTGTGAGCCATATTTTCTTTTCCTCGCTCCATTGCTCAGCGCATAAATCTGCTTGGATTTCGTTTAAATCGGGTTCCCATGTTTTCCCGTGGTCTCCGGAACAAACAATAGTCGCGTCCGAACCGTGCTGCGAGTTGATGCGGTGGGGCGGCGTTTTCCAGCCTAATAGATTCTGTATTGCGTAATATAGCACTCCGTCCACGCATATCATACCGCAGGGTTTGCCGCCGTTTCCGCCGAAACCGGTATGCCCCGGCATATCGTTGACCCTATGAAGCGCAAAATCAGGAGGAGTTCCCGTAAATTTTTCGACTACCTGTCCGCGCATTTTCTGTAGGGCATCCGCCGGATTGTCATATGCGCCGGGCGTTGTGAAATGAATTTTCTCGCCGTCTTTTTCAAACCAGTTGGGGTCCCCGGTACCGACGTAAATATCATCGTCGTCAGCCCATGTCTGGGGGTGCGTGTCGCCCGCATCGCGGGGGTCGGATATAATGCGTTCTCCGAGCCAGTTGAAGAAAAGACTTTTGCTCATGGGAATTTCTGCAGGATGTGAATACTTCATATACTCTCCTTATAGTTTCAAAAATTTCTTTAATGTTAATCAGTAGTACAAATGATATTTTAGCGTATCAAATTAAGAATTTAAAAATTCGTCGCACATTGCGCAAACCGCTTCTTTCGAGTGACCCGCGCCTACCGGGTCCGAATACCATCGCGGTATAAAACCGCCTTTGTCTGTCCGCAGCAATTTTTTCATATCGCGGCAATAACTTCTGATAAGCTCTATATTGCCAGTCGGAAGAATTGTCTGAATATCTGCGCAGGAGTAAAATGTAATCTTTCCCGCGAAATGCTCGCTTAAAGACTTCAGCCCCATATTTTCCTGCTGGTCCATGTGTATTACGTCAAGACCAGCCTCGATTAAATCGCCGAGAATTTCCGTTATATAGCCGCAGCTGTGCAGAAACGTGTCCATTCCGTATTCGTGCGCGGTTTCATATATCTTTTTATACCGCGGCTTCCACAATTCACGCCACTTTTCAGGGCTTATCATAAGCGAATTCTGAAGCCCCCAGTCATCGCAGAAGATAAATCCGTCGGCTTTTTCCTCCGCGTAGCGTTTTATCGATTTTATATTCATCTCAACGAGTATATCGAGAAGTCTGCATAAATTTTCGGGCTCTTCATATATATCAGCCCATGTATTTTCAAGCCCCCTCAAAAAATGCACGCGTTCATAGATTGATATTCCGTTTGCCAAAATATACTTGTCTCCCGCATGACTGCGGGCATTCTTTATACATTCCCACCTTTTTTCATCGTCTATGTCGGGTATCATCTCATCGGTCAAATCAGACCACTGTTTTATCGGAAACTCTTTCACTTCGCCGAGATTCGTATTGCCGACGCTGTTCCATACGCTGCCCCATTCGTCGACCCCGGAGCTTCTGCGCGAGTCGGGCGACGGAGACATACCTATGCCGTAAAAATCGGTTTCATATCCGTAATGCGTGGGGAAGTCATACGGCAGTCTCGGCGCACCTTTGAATTTTATGGTATTTTTTACTGTTTCTTTGCTTGTCATAGATTTTAACTCCTTTTTAATATAACGCCGTTAGCGTTCTCGGCGGTATATTAATCGTATATTTTGTCTCGCTTCGCGACATTCTGATTTCGTTTCCTTCAGAAAGAACCAGCGATATATTGCGGGATTTCGGATTTCTGCCTTTGAGGTCAATAGTTACTTCCACAGCGAAATCATTGAAGTTCTGAATGATTTCCAGATCGTCGTCGTAAAGATTCAGGGCAACTTTTGAGGGAGCTGTGAAAGATATATCAAAATGTTTCAAAAGAGCGTTGCGAAGAGCGTCGAGCTCCGGCTGCGGCATTTCGGTGAGATTCCAGTTGTCGCCGCCCGGTCGGATGACAAGAGCGTTCTTTGGGACATCCAGCGCCATGTACTCCAAAAACCCCTCGCTGAAACATATTGCTTTCCCGGATTTAAGCGCGTCTTTGGCGTACATCGGCGCGTCGGGGAAGCCGACAGCCTGATAACCGAGTATAGCGGATTTTGCGTCGGGGTCAAGATGAATATCCGGCGCCACTGGTATGCCGAGCATACCATAAAAACTTGACAGGTATTTTTCTTTTTCGGTATCGCACCCGGGAACTTTGGGCACAGATACCCCGTTTATTTTTTTGCCCGCTACAAGATACGCTAATTTGTGAAGCCCCGCCGTTTCCCTGCGGATTGCGGCGGTGTTGTTTACACCCTCGTCTCCCTTGTACAGCGAACCGTAGCAAAACAGCATAGATTCTTTCACGCCGCTCAATATGGTCTGGCGTGCCTGTTCAAGATATGTTGCCGGGTTTGTCCCGTAAGGATCATACCAGCCGCCTCCGCACTTTTCGGGATCAAGTTTCATGTCCCATACCATCATGTAAAAAGCCTGCGTCTGCGGGTAACAACCCCAGTTCTCATTGTCCGGGTCGCGCGTTTCCGTGCCGCCCCATATCATGTCGAAATTCCGGGTCTGGCGGATTACGTCGTAACCGCGTTTCTGAAAATCCTCGTACCACAGCGGGTATTTGATGATGATTTTACAGGACGGGTTGACTTCGCGCGCGGGACGCAGTATGCGTTCGAGGCACATTTCGACCATGACGTCGCTGTGATATTCGTCAAAACTGCGTCCGCCCCGCGCTTTTTCGCAGTCCTCGCAGGTGCAGTCTGTGAAAAGAAAGTCGTCTATCATAATGGTGTCGAACACTGCGGCGGTGCGGCGAAAGATAGACTCCATCAGTTCAAGGTTCGGCTTGTGGGAGTAACAGGCAATTTCGCTCCAGCCATTTGACAGTTTGAGCATTTTTGTGGTGGTGACGCAGCCGCACACCGAAAACCCCTCTTCGAGAAAACGGTCGCGCACCGACTCCAATAAATCCTGTTCAACGAACAGATTGCCTCTGAAAGACTCAATATATACTTTTTGCAGGGCGGATGTTTTGCACCAGTTGACGGCTTCCTGTAATCCTTCGGGGGTGCGCAGTTCTTTATCTACCGACTGCGCGGTGAACAATGTTGAAAAAATGTGCATAGTTTGCCTCCTATATAAATTTTTAAATAATTTTAATACCAAGCCAATTTCTCATATTCGTCGAGCATTATATGATAACTCTCCAACGGCATTCCTTTGAAAATGCAGTTAGATGTGGAGAAGATATACCGACCGCCGGGCTTGGCGCTCTCTATGGCGTAACGCACAGATTTCCTGATGAGCGCGTCGTCTGTGTCCTGCAAAAGCGAAGTCTGCACATTTCCCATCAGAATCAAATCGGGATAGCTTTTTTTGACTTCCGCAATGTCCATATGACCCTGCGGGTCTATGGACTGATAGCCGTCCAATCCTGTGGAAACCAACTGGTCAAGTATAAGCCGCAAATCGCCGTCCGAATGTA
>WQYZ01000234.1 GCA_009780985.1 Oscillospiraceae bacterium
ATCAAAGTGTTCTGGGTATCGCGCAAATGCTGATACTTGCCAAATTGTATCCTCTGCCTAAAATTTCAGAAGAGGAATATAGGCTTGCGGAAATTCAGTACGGCGTAGCGTCGCCGAAAAAGAAAAAGAAGAAGCCCGCCGGTGAACTTTCAGACGGCTCCGAACCCGAACTTATTGAGACCGAGCTTTTGGACAGTACGAAAAATAAAAACGAAAACGGAGACGGCGAAGAAAATAAAGAAACAGCCGAAGAAGATAAAAAATATATATCCAAAACTATTCCCCAGGGAGTAAATCCGCAGATTAAAAATAATTATCAGAAAACCGGGAAAAAATACACTGTTAAAAGAAGAAATAAAGATAAATAAAATATAATATATAATTTTATTAAATTCAATTTAGTTTTATGAGGGTGTGAAAAAATGAAAAAAGAGGTTATCGTGACTGCTAAAACAATAGAGCAAGCTGTTGAATTGGGAGCCGCAGAGCTTAAAATGAAAAAAGAGAACGTTACTTATTCAGTTATTGAACTGCCTAAAAAAGGTTTTTTGGGTTTAGGGTCGACCGACGCGAAAGTAAAAGTAACCGGGGAAATGCTTCCAAAGGACATAGCCGTGGGATTTCTTGAAAAAATTATTGCGCACATGAATATAAACGCTGTGCCAAAAGTTATCAGCGAGACGGAAAGCGAAATAAAAATCGATATAATAGGGGAAAATTTAGGAACTTTGATAGGCTATCACGGCGAGATATTGGATTCAATGCAATATCTTACATATCTTGCCGTAAATAAAGAAGACGAGGAAGAGGGCGAACTTTCAGATAAATCAGATAAATTGGGCAATGATAAGGCTGAGAGAATTGACAGAAGCGATAAAGTCAGCGGAATTAAGATTTCTATAGATATTGAAAATTATAGAAAAAAGAGAGAAGAAACATTGCAGGCTCTGGCAAAAAAGATGGCGGAAAGAGTGTCAAAGTACGGACGTTCCGTAACCCTTGAGCCCATGAACGCCTACGAGCGCAGGATAATACACGCGACAATACAGGATATCGACGGTGTAAGCACACATTCAATAGGTCAGGACAACGACAGGAAAATCGTCATAACAAAAGATATGCCGATCGGCGGAAAGCCGAGTTTCAACAGCGGCGCAAGACGTCCGAGACCTTATTACAATTCCGGCAGCTCAGGGTCATTCAACAGAAGCAATACGGAAAGAACTACGTTCGGCGGCAACAAATTCGGAGATAAAAACAAGCAGAAATAAATTTTAGAAATCTGGGGCGGGAGAAAATCCTGCCCTTATAAAATTTTGATAAATTTTGGAGGATAAATTAATATGCTTGATTCGGTTCAGGAAATAAAAAGAAGAAAACAAAAATGGATTGACTTTTATGACGGCAGGATAAATTCTGTTGTTCTGATAAATCAAAACTGCGGGGAGCGTCCCCTGCCTTACCCGGAAAATAAAACGGAAAGAATAGAATACGCGCTGAAATTATACAGGATTTATCTTGACTCTATGCAATATGTGGACGACGACAGAATCCCGTACATATATCCGTATACCGGGACGGAAATATTCGCGCACGCTTTCGGCTGCGGCGTGCATTATCCTGTGAACGATATGCCGTTCGCTCTGCCGTTTATACACAGCTCAAAAGAACTTGCGAAAGTTAAATATCCCGATTTAAAAAATTCGTACGTCTCAGAACTGTTTGAACTCGCAGATAAACTCAGAAGCGAGGAACCCGACGCTTTGCTCGCTCTGCCGGATATCCAAAGCCCGCTCGATATCGCCGCGCTTATCTGGAACAAAGAGGATTTTTTCACGGCTATGTATGACGACCCGCAGGCTGTCAATGAGTTAATCGCCATGACTGAAAAGTTTCTGATTGAGTTTCTGGATTTGTGGTTTGATAAATACGGGAAGGATTTTATAGCGCATTATCCCGATTATTATATGCCGTACGGAATAACGCTTTCAGAAGACGAAGTCGGGGCTATAAGCCCGGCTATGTTTAAAGAATTTTCGCTTGACAGCCTGAACAGGCTGTCGGACCGCTACGGAATTATCGGTATGCACTGCTGCGCAAATTCTGTGCACCAATGGGCGAACTTCAAACTGATAAGAAATCTTAAACTGCTTAATATCGTTCAGCCGTATGCAATATGTCAGAAAGCGTATGTCTATTTTAAAGACGTATGCGCTCAGATGCACGGAAGCGGAAACGTTGAGGAATCCGTTATCGGCAAAAAAGAAAATAAAAATATACGCGCCGTAATACAGGACTACGCGGAAAACAGGGATATAGCGTCAGAAAAAGGCAAATCATGGCGAATATGGGAAGAAAAATTTACAAAAAATTAACGCGATTTTTGTTTAAATAGCTTAAAAAATGCTGTATTCTTATTACATAGTAAAATTATGGCATAAATTGTCGTATAGTCATATATAGGAGTTGTGGTGAAATTTAGTTCTATTGCTATAGATGGACCTTCGGGGGCAGGAAAAAGTTCTCTTGCCAAAAATTTAGCGAAAAAGTTGGGATTTGTCTATTTAGATACAGGCGCTTTATACAGGGCGGTCGGATTATATGTCTGCGAAAAAAATATCGGCGGGTCTGAAACCGCGAAAATCGAGAAGTGCATAGACAACGCCGTCAATAATATTGATAAAATTGATATAGAACTAACATATACAGACGGGACGCAGAAGGTTTTTTTGAACGGACACGACATATCTGAAAAAATCAGGGAAAATCACATATCAAAATATGCCTCCGACGTTTCGAAAATACCGAAAGTCAGGGAATTTCTTCTCAGAACTCAGAGGGAATCGGCTGATAGAAATAACGTCGTGATGGACGGCAGGGATATAGGCACGGTCATTCTCCCGGATGCCGACGTGAAAATTTTTCTAACGGCTTCCTTGGAAAAACGGGCGAAAAGGCGTTACGACGAGCTGTTGGAAAAAGGATATAAAGATTTAAATTACGATAAAATTTTAAAAGAAATAACCGAACGCGACGAGCAGGATTCAAACCGCAGCGCAGCTCCTTTAAAGCCTGCGCAGGATGCGGTTATTCTGGATAATTCGGACTGCGAATCCCCGGACGGCACTCTTGAAAGAGCCTTAAAAATAATAAAGGAAAAGCTGCCATATGTCTGTATTCGGTAGAGTGCAAAAATCTTTTGCAGCAGGTTTTTTACGTAAATTATTCAGAGTTAAGATTATAAATCCTGAAAATGAGCCTAAAGATATAACTACTTCATATATAGTGTGCATAAATCATTCGTCCAACTGGGACCCGATAGTAATCGGGGCGTGTACGAAGAGACCTCTCAGATATATGGCTAAGGCGGAGCTGTTTAAAGTTCCGGTGTTAAAATCGATAGTAAAACTGTTCGGGGCATATCCTGTCAACAGAGATTCAGCCGACGTTTCGGCAATCAGGACGACCATAAATATACTCGAAAAAGGCGAAACAGTTGGAATGTTCCCACAGGGACACAGGGCAAAAAGAATAAACCCGAATAAAATTGTCCCCAAAAACAGCGTCGCGATGATTGCAATGAAAGCAAAATCAGGAGTATTGCCGGTGACCGTCATAACAAAAGGCTATAAAGTCAGGATATTTCATAAAACCATAGTAGTATTCGGCAGATATATTCCGTTTGAAGAATTTGAAGAATTTCAAAAAATCCGTGAGATTAAAGACGGCGAAATAAGCGGAATAAAAGACAGAAAAGATATAAGCGAGAATATGAATTTGTATAAAAAAATCACGGATAAAATTTACGGCGAAATGATGTCAAATTACAGCAAATATGATACGCTGAATAAAATTTGATTTTTGGGGGTTTACTTTATGTTAAATTTAAAAAGAATCATAGGCATATTTTTAACGGCGGCAATATTAACGGTTATGTTTTCATGCGCAAAGGACGGTTCGGGAAGTACTAATAGCGGAAATACGACTGCCGCCGATAACACGGCGGCTGACAGTACTGCGAGCACGACAAACAGGTGGGACATGGGACCGAGCGACCTTCCGCAGAAAGATTTCGGAGGTCAGGAATTTAACGTTATAACAGCTCCGGTTACAGACGCAAACAGAATGTACGACAAATTTTCGGCTGACGACCAGACCGGCGAACCTATTAACGACGCTTTGTATAAACGCAGACTTGATATCGAAGATGCATATAATATAAAGCTGACGACTACCGAAAACTCCGCGCCGGCAGCAGCCGCAAAAAAGAGCGTACTTGCCGGAGATAATACATACGCCCTGGTTGTCGATACTATCGGCAATACGGTAAGTTTGGCAAGCCAGAGTCTGCTTACGGATTTCTATACTGTGCCGTATGTAAAAGACGATTTGAGCAAACCGTGGTGGGATCAGGCGCTTATAAGAGATTTGTCAATAAACGGGAAACTGTATTTTGAAGCGGGAGATATAGTGCTGAGAGATAAACTGAGATCTTCATGCACATATTTTAATAAAGACATGTGTAAAAGTTTGGGAATTGAATTTCCGTATCAATACGTAAACGACGGCACATGGACTATAGATAAACTGTTGGAAATCACAAAAGGCGTAAATAAAGATTTGAACGGCGACGGAGTTATGGGTCAGGACGACCAGTGGGGATTTATGTCGCAGTACGAATTCGGTCTGCACCTGTTTGAGGCGTCAGGGGAAAAAACTGTAAGCCTCGACCAGAACAACGTTCCGGTAATAACGATAAATAACGACAGGGCGTTGAACGTTATTCAGAAAGTGCTGACAGTCTGCGCAGACCCGACGGCGATGTTTATGGCGGACACGATAAAAGGCGCGAGCGACATATGGGTTCAGGCGAGCGCGGATTTTGAGGAGAACAGATTTTTGATGCGCGCAAGTTTGTTAGAGCCGGTTGTGCGCGACCTAAGAGCGATGCCCACAGATTTCGGGATTCTGCCCACGCCGAAGTTTGACGCGAACCAGCAGAATTATTATACTTACGCCGAGATGTCGGGTCTCGTGGTGAGTATTCCGAATACTGCCGACCCTGAGTTTTCAGGATTTATAACAGAGGCTCTGGCGTATGAATCGGGTTCAACGTTAATGCCCGCATTTTATGATTTGTGTCTGACTTCCAAAGTGCTGAGAGACGACGAATCGGAGGGTATGCTGGATATTATATTTAACAACAAAGTATACGATATAGGATATATTTACCAGATAGGCACGCTGCCGACTATGCTGAACACTTTAGTGCAAGGGGGCAAGACGGATTTTGTTTCGGCGTATGATAAGGCTCAGGGAGCGGTTGAAAAAGCTTTGCAGAAATTTATAGACAGCTATAATAAATAAGAAAATAAAATTATGACAAATAAAAAAAGTAATAAAATCGAAATAATAACTGCGGAAAACTGCGGATTCTGTTTCGGGGTGCGGAAAGCTGTAAATATGCTTTTCGACGAAATGAAATTAAGCGGGTCAGGCGACCGTAAAAACCGGATTTATCTTTTCGGTAAGATTATTCATAATAATTTATTTATAGATGAATTGACCTCTAAAGGTTTGATAATTATTGACGATAAAGATATAGAGGAAATTTATGGACAGATAAAATTAAAAAATTATGATTTTCTGAAACAAAAATTTGATTTTAATAATAACCGGTCTGTCACTGTCGTTATAAGGGCGCACGGGATTCCCAAAATTATTTTTGACGCGCTTAAGGAGCTTGAAATCTCTGAGAATAATATGAAAGTTATTGACGCGACCTGCGAGTGCGTGAAGAGGAATCATAAAACAGCCGCTGAAAATACGAGCGCCGAAACATTTGCAGTGATATTCGGCGATAAAAATCATCCTGAAATTGTCGGTCTTGAGAGTTATGTAAACGGCGAAGTCAGAATTTTTAAAGATTTAGAAAAACTTGAGGAAAATTTTGACTCACTAAAACAGGAGATTTCTAAGAAAAATTATAAAAAATTAATTATATTGGCACAAACTACACATAATATAGATGACTATAAAAAATCCAGGGATTTTATAGAAAAAAACTTTAATGATAAAAATGATGAAAACTGCACAGACGCAGATGCGGTTTTTATAAATTCTATGAATTTTTTCGACACAATATGCGGAGCCACTCAAAAAAGACAGGCGGAAGCGGAAAAATTGTCTAAAATATGCGACGTTATGATTGTCGTCGGGGGACAGAACAGTTCCAATACAAAAAAACTCTATGAAATCTGTAAAAAAAACTGCGTCAATTCTTTTATTGTGGAAACTTCAGAGCGGTTGCCTTTGAATATATTTGACTTAGGACAAGCTGTTGTGAAAGTTGGTATAACTGCAGGCGCGTCAACGCCTGACAGTATTATTGAGGAGGTAAAAAAAATTATGGCTGACAGTACTGAGAATAGCAAAAATATTAATGAGGAGGCTATTGGTTCTGAAAACGACCAACATGAGCAAAGTTTTGCGGAATTGCTTGATTTAACGTTCGCAACTTTAAATAGAGGGGACAGAGTTAAGGGTATCGTGTCGTATGTTTCGGCAGGCGAAGTGCATGTCGATTTGAACGGCAAATATACCGGGGTGCTTGCTTTTGACGAAGTAACGGACGATTCGGCTGTCGACCTGAAAGATATGTTCAAAGTCGGCGACGAAATCGAAACCCAGATTATTAAAATCAACGATTTGGACGGGACTGCGCTTTTGTCAAAGAAAAGAATCGACTCTAACGATAATTGGGATAAAATTATCAAAAGTTTTGAGAACGGGACTATATGCGAGGGGAAAATTGTCCAGGTCGTAAACGGCGGTATAATCGTTTTGATTGACGGCGTAAAAGTGTTTGTCCCCGCGTCTCATGCAAACGTGTCCAAAGACACGGACCTTCAGACGCTTGTCGGCAACAAAGTAAAGGTTAAAATTATCGATGTAAATCAGCAGAAGCGCAGAGCCATCGCGTC
>WQYZ01000235.1 GCA_009780985.1 Oscillospiraceae bacterium
CATTCTTTCAACAGATTCCAATTATCATACGTAACCGCGGGAACTGTACATGCGGCGTAAAGACCGCCGCGATACTGTTTCTTTATAAGCGGTTCAGTTATATTTATATCGTTCGGGACTGTTACGCATAATTCAAACCCCCAGTTACCGTTTTCGTCTTGTTTATGAGCATACGACCCGAAGCGGCGTGTTTCAGGGTAATGTTTCAATAAGTCATTTTCTTTTACAAACATATCAATCGCTTGTCTTGCTGGTATTGCCGCAATTTCAATCGAATCATAGACATTAACGCGGTAAGTCGCAACAGTCATCGGCGGCAGATAAATAATCCTTACATCGCCGTACGTAATTTTGTTTGATTTCTCATGTGACAAGTTTAAATCATACATTATTTTATATAAGTCACTCGTTCCGAACCGTACAAGCCGATATATTTCATCTTCAGTTTCCAGTACATCATAATCTCCCGGCAGTTTGTCCGGTCTGTGATATGTAATGCCGTTTTCATAATTTATCCGTAAACGTTCAATCAACGCCTGTTCTCCGAATTCCTGCGCGTAATGGTTGAATGCTCTGCTGCGTTTGCCGTGAGGCATACCCTCTTGGCAAACATCATACTCCGAGCAAGCATAACAGCCGGGTATTTTCATATCCACGGCACATTTGCCGGCAGAACACTCATGTCCGTTCGCAATAATCGTTTTACATCCGGGACAGTCATCATCATAACCGCATAAAACGCAGGCTAACCCGCAATATCCCATTCCTCGTTCAGTTTTAAATTCCATAATTTATGATATCTCGCTATCTTTATATTATTTTTATTTTGTTTTTTATATCATAACATAAAAATAGTGACAACTGTATGTCACTATTCGTTATAAACCAATAAAATTTTTTTTGCGGTATTTGTGAGCCTGATTTTTACTTCCTCTGGTTCAAGCACTGTTATTTTATCTCCGAAGCTCAGAAGCAATGCAAACCACATCCGCTCGTCCTCAATCACATTCATACGCATTATAAAATCGCCGTTTTCATACGTTTCTGTTATCGTTCCGCTGAGATATTCGCATACTTGTATTTTTACCTCCGCTTTGCACAGCATAGTAATCTCCAAACTTTTGCGTCCATCACCCTGAAATGCCTGTTCAAGTAAATCGGCAGGACTGCCGTGGTCTTCGGAAAAAGCGGTTTCCGTTGTTTCAATTTCGCTGATTCGCACTAATTTGAATACACGGTAATCCTGTTTTATCGTACAAAAAGCCAGCAAATACCATGCGTACCAACGGTAATTCAAGACAACAGGTTCAACAAGCCGGCTTGTTGAGCCGCCGTATGCGTTTACATAAGAAATATTTACAGCTTTTTTGTCATTTATCGCTTTTTCAAGGATTTTCAATTTCGCTTGCGTTTCGTCATTTTCACCCGAAGCACCAAAATCAAGAAAAATATTCTGAGTCTGCTGTTTTGGCAGGATTAACGATATTTTTTCCAATACTTCATTATAACGCTTATTTCCATAAGCAGATAAAAATCCTTTCAATGCTGTAATAATCGACGTTTGGTCTTCGGCACTGATTAACTGTCCGTCTATCTTATATCCTTCCATGATAGAATAGCCGCCGTTCGCTCCGGGAAGCGATTTTATCGGAATCCCGGAAAGCGAAATCTGCTCAATATCTCGTATTATGGTACGTTTGGATACCTCGAATTTTTCAGCCAATTTAGCCGCGCTGGTTTTATCGTGATTAAGTAGATATATAACGATTGATAGAAGACGGTCTGTTTTCATAATTTTAACTTTCTTTTATATTTTTATTATAAAAGAATACCCTTAATAATGTTGTTTATCAATATACAAATATATTCATTATTTAAAATTATATAAAAAATAAATGAATTTTTCTATACAATGCTCTATCTTTCAGGGTGCTTTTTTATTTTTATTAAATTCGAGGAGCGTGATTTTATTGAAAATAGCGCGAGTATTCCCGCGCCGTACTACCGCAACACCTGATGACGAGTTTGCATTTACTACCCCACCGCCGAAAATCCTGCCCGATATAGACGAAGTGCATATATCGGTTACATTCACTTACGATATGGAAAAAGCTGAACAGCTTGCAGAAGCGTGGTATAAAACAGGTTTACCAGTAAAATTGGGTGGTCCGGCGTTCAATGAACCGGGCGGCGAGTTTGTGCCGGGACACTATCTAAAACAAGGTTATGTCATTACATCAAGAGGTTGTCCGAATCGTTGTACACATTGTTCCGTTCCGAAACGTGAGGGTTATATTCTCCGCGAACTGCCGATAAAAGATGGCTTCAATATACTCGACGATAATCTTCTCGCCTGTTCTGAAAAACATATACGGGAAGTCTTTGAAATGCTCAAACGGCAAGCGGAAAAACCTGTATTTACGGGCGGTCTTGAAGCGAGGCTATTGCAGTCATGGCACGTTGACTTGCTCCGCGAAGTGAAAACGAAGCGTATGTATTTCGCGTATGATACGCCCGACGACTACGAACCGCTTGTGCAGGCAGGAAAACTCTTGCGAGACGGCGGTTTTACAAAAGCGTCGAATACGGCAAAATGCTACATCCTCATCGGTTATCCGGGTGACACAGTGGAAAAAGCTGAGAAACGCTTGCGTGACGCATGGAAAGCAGGTTTTTTTCCGTTCGCAATGCTATACCGCGACGGAAAAGGTAAAGTGCAGCAGGACTGGAAACAGTTTCAACGCCTGTGGGTGCGTCCGCAGATTATATATCAAATGTTGAAGGAGAGAAATAATGCCTGATTATGACAAAGAAGCCGCCGCAGAGCGGCAACAAGCCCGTACAAATGAACTGACCGCCAAACTCGAAGCGGGTATGAAAGAACTGTACGACAGCGACAAATACAAGGATTACCTGAAATCAATGTCACATTTCCATCAGTACAGCAGTAAAAATATTATGCTCATTCATCAGCAGATATCGGATGCCACGAGGATTGCTTCATACAAATTATGGGATGAGGAATTCAACCGACACGTGAAAAAAGGCGAAACGGCTATATATATTTACGCACCGATTGCCGACAAAACGCTGGAGACAAAGATGATGGAAAAACTCGACCCGGAGACAGGTGCGCCGCTTTTGGACGAACACGGCAGGATTATCATGGAGGAGATGACTGCGTTGACCAACGGAATAAAATTCAAACTCGTTCCCGTGTTCGATGTCAGCCAGACTTACGGAGAACCGTTGCCGGAACTTGTCGAAAATATTTCCGGCAATGTCGTTCATTACGAAGCCTTTATTGATACTCTCAAAATCGTATCACCGCTACCGATTGTATTTGAATCTATGCAGGACAATCAAGACGGTTATTGTAAATACCGCGAGAAAATCGGCATACGGGAAAATATGAGCGAAACACAGACTATCAGTGCGATTGTCCATGAAATCACCCACGCGAAGTTACATGATAAATCAATTTCTGGTGAGAACTCTGAACCTAAACCAAAAACAGTACAGGAAATAGAAGCGGAAAGCATTTCATACGTCGTTTGTCAGCATTACGGCATAGAAACATCGCCCAATAGTTTCGGCTACCTCGCCGAATATGGAAACCGCGATATGTCGGAATTAAAATCGTCGCTTGATATTATACGCAGGGAATCCAATAGTTTCATAACTGTTATTGATGAAAAATTCGATATTATTTACAAAGAACGTAATATTGATTTAATGGCAAAGCCGCAGGATAATATTATAATGCCTGACCCCGCAATCAATTTTAATAGTATGAATTTATACGGTTATACCGACAACACCATGCTCCCGCTAACTATAGACCGTGCCGTTGAGCTATTCAATCAAGATATCACCGTATATTTACTTTACCCTGATAATACCGAAGCTATGGCGTTTGATTTGTCTGAAATTGAAAACCACGAGGGGATTTTCGGCATAGATCGCGACGAATGGATTAACACACAGGAATACAAAGATTTATCAACTATGGAAAAAGTTCAAAATATCGAAGCGGCAAAAGAATCAGAATTAATATATGGCAAGAACAACGCATTTGCTATATATCAGCTTTATGACGGTCCAGATATGCGGGAGTTGCGTTTCGCAAGTACAGCAGAACTTGAACAACGTGGACTTGCGGTTGAACGCAGTAATTACGGGCTTGTTTATACCGCTCCGTCAGATGAATATACAACACTCGACGGAATTTTTCATAAGTTCAACTTCAATATGCCCGATGATTTTTACGGGCATAGTCTGTCCGTCAGCGATATTGTGGTTATCCAGAGGAGCGGTGAAGTCACTTCCTACTATGTTGACAGTTTCGGATTTACAGAATTGCCAGCATTTCTCGGAGTAGAAAAACAGCATGATACCATTAATAAAAATGAACACACAGAGGAGGAGCAGCAGAATATGCCGCAATACGAACAACACGATATACCAAAAAAAGATGTGCCTGTATATAAAAGTTCAGGCGAAATCGCCGTACAGAATGGGGAAATTGCCGCTTTCCGCGAAAGCTATAAATTTAACGTTGAGTGCGGACAGGCAATCGACAAAGCCATTATAGACTGTAATTATGAACAATACCGCTACGACTTGAAAACCGCCGCAAAAAATGTCATAGCAGAATTTGGCGTTGACCGTGCGGCGTGGGTACTGGCTTCTAACGTCAATCATAACGATTGGGACGGGCGGCTGTCAAATACCAACAAGGCATGGGCGAAAGAGTTTGACACGCCAAAACCAGATGTTTACCTTAATACACATCTCGCCGTCCTTGACGGCTTCGTTGACCGTTTCCGTGAAGTATCGCGGGAAAAGCCGTCGTTGCTCGATACGCTCAGTAAAAACGAGCAGAAAAGTAAACAACAGAGCAAAAAGCCTGAAACTGCCATTGATAATAAAAATAAATCAAAAAAATCTAACCGGGAGGATATATAATTTATGAATACTTTTAAATTTTCGGCAGAGGAAATCAACCTCATGTGCATTTATGATACCACAAACCGAGTAAAGTTAATATCCGAGATAAAAACCAGTCTGACCGATGTGTCCGACCCAGAATTGATAGAAATCATGGAAACCGTGATTGATAAACTGGAGCATACGACAGACGAGGAATACGCCGATATGAGCTTTTTCCCCACGAGCGAATTTGACGAGTACGAAAATTAACAAAAATCACTTTTTTTCAAGTGATTTATAAGATATAATCATGGTACAGTAAAAATACTTTTGTGTGATTCTTTTATAACGGTGCGTAGATATGGAGAATTTATAATATGCGAAAGATAAGGAAAGTAAGATATAAAATATTGTGTTTTATAATTGTCGTGTTTTCTTTGACTTCTTGTCATAATTCCGAGTATATAGATAGCAACATTACTATTACTCCTGTTACCGAAATGTCAAATGAAATACCCTTAATTACAACAGAAGTACAAATTGAATCTGTAACTTCCAATCCCCTGCTTGAAAATGAGACTTCTGTATCTGGTGATGATATAGGATTTGATACAGAATCATTACTACTTCAAAATGTGCCTGAAATCTTTCGGGTTATGCCTAAATTTATGCAATATTGTGAAAATCCCGTATATTTAAGCGAAAATAGCCGTATTATACTTGCAGCTGTCGGTGACCTCAACGGCGACGGAAACAGCGACCTTGCAGTAATAGTCGAATTTTCAGAAACAGACGAAAATAGTTTGGGATATGCGGAGGGTGAATTTGGTTTTGGACCGCGTTATATATATGTGCTTTTCGGTAATTCGGACGGCAGTTACACTATTGTAAATAAAAATGAATCGTTAATACTTGACCATAACAGCGGCGGAGTTTTCGGCGACCCGCTTGAAGACCTCTTAATCGAAAACGACGTTCTTATTATAAAACATTACGGTGGAAGCTCAGACCGATGGGGTTATGATATGTATTTTATATATAAAGACAGACAGTTAATACTTTCAAAAATGGTTGCTATTTATCATAGTACCCTTACTGCAAATGGCGAAACAACAATATGTGATTTTATAAATCAGAAAATAGAAAAGTATTCATCTTCAGTGGAAGATAAGTTTAATAATTATTTTTTGTATGGCGGAGAACTTCCTGCAAAAACATATTTATTCAATAGTGTAACTTTTGGTGAAATTGTAGCTCTCAGTGATATTCCATTTCTCCCGTATCTCGGAAGTGATTATTATCAATTTGGTAGATTTGATAAACCGCTTGATTTAAAAATATCAGCATCACAGGCTTTGGATATGATAATGACAGAGCATTATCCAGACTTTGAAAAAGTTTATATACCTTTAACTCAGGAAAACAAAGACAACTATTCCAAGTTATTGTCTTATGAAATACCCGATTATTATTATCAGGGTTCAAGCGGAACGCTTGAATATTTTTACTTGGATATAGTTGAAGATGAAGAAGGGGCGGTATCCCGTGCAACACATAATATAATATTTAATTCATCTGGAAATGAAAATACAGAATTTTATGAAATTGAAGATAAATGATTAACAAAGTTCTAAAAGCCACGCAAAAATATACAAGAATTAACCACGCAACTTAATAAAAAAACAACGTAAAAAGGCGGATTTTACCGTCTTTTTTGCGTTTCAAAGGAGGAATGCAAAATTGCCAACGAAAGCACAGTTTTACGCCGCTCTCGCAGAACGGCACGCTCAACAAATTACAGAAAACCGCGAAAATTGGACTGATTTTCTCAGAACCGCCGGACGGCTGTACAAATATCCGTTCGAGGAACAGCTGATGATACACGCACAACGACCAACCGCTCAGGCTGTCGCCCCGATTGATGTGTGGAATCACCCCATGAACCGGTATGTTCGCCGCGGCTCAAAAGGTGTCGCCCTGCTCGATATGACCGACAGTAAACCGCGACTAAAATATGTCTTTGATTACGCAGACACGGAGGACGGGCG
>WQYZ01000236.1 GCA_009780985.1 Oscillospiraceae bacterium
TGCCGAGATTTGCCAAATTAAACGTATTGTTTGATGCGTCAATGGCGAGGTCGTTTTATAAACTGCCGTTGAAAGAACTGCAAACAGCGGCGGACGAACTTGTTCATGAGGGGATATTTGTGAGTTATGACGGCGGTTATATGCTTAAAACAGATTTCGATTTTTTTAATAGTCCTGAAAGCGATAATTTAAAACTTGAGAAATCAACGTATGTCATGCACAGAAACGATTTTTTGGTAAAATCGAATGAAAACAACAATCGACAATGTCCGCGATTATTGAAAAATCAGTTCAAACACCCCGATTACGGCATACTTCAGTATATTTTAATCGACGGCGTATTTCACGGAGCTTTATGCGGAAGATTCACATTCGGACCTGCCGAACTTGAAGATGTTGTATTGGATTTGCCGGAAGACGAGAAAATCGCACGAAAGTCAGAAATTCTCGAAGCGATTTATGAAATGCACGACAGAGAGGCAAGTCCTGTCAAAAGATACTGCGGGATAGACGAACGTTTGTGAGCTGTAGGGGCGGAAATTGATTCCGCCCCTACAAAATTAAAATCAAAGATTTTAAAATTTATCCCAAAGACTTTACTATATTTTCAACGCATTTGACAACGCTCGGCGACGGATTTTCAGGTTCGCCCTCATATTCTATAGATATATACTGCAAATTCGGTGCATCGAGTATAAGTTTAGCAATGCCGGGAATATCAAGTTTGCCGTCCCCGCACGGGACTTCGTAAAATTCGCCTTTTTCGAAATCTGTGTAAACCATGTCTTTAAAATGCAAACCGTATAACCTGTCGTAATATTTTTCAATCATTTCTTTAGGGTTTATGCCGGAGTCGATTGCCCAAGCCGTGTCGAGAGTTAATCCGATATTTTTAGACGATTTGGAAAATATTTCGTCTAACTGTTCGTATGAGCCGTAACGGTGATGCCGTCCGTGATTATGTATGCCAAGTTTTACGCCGTATTCGTCGCAGTATTTTTCAACAAGAGCTATTGCGTCCAAATCAACGTCCGCGCCGAATACTTTTATACCTGCTTTTTTTGCAAATTCAAAATTGATTTTTAATTCGTTTTCATTAAATGAAAAGCCGTTTACTCCTGCGGAAACTGTGCTAATCCCCGCTTCTTTGCTCGTTTTGAGATAATCGTCCACATCGCTTTCGTCGTTAAAATTTACATGCGTCCCGCAGATTTCCAGAGCGTTCAATCCGCATTCTTTGACTTTCTTGTACAAATCCTCTCTTTTCTTAAAATTTCTGAACGTATAGCTTTGAACCGACAGCTCGATTCCGTTTTTCAATTTCGGCATTTTAATTACCGCCCTTTCCGTATTTAATATTCATATTAATACTTTTGATATTATTCGCATTTATTTTTATATTTTTTTTGAAATTATACATTTCTTTTGTTATATAGTAAGTATAAACCGTCTTATATTCGCCTTTTACATGAAGAACATTATAGTCTATTTTTTCAAGAACCATTCCGGATTTTTGCATAACTCTCCGCGAATTGGAATTACCGTCCAGATAACGCGCTTCAACCCTGTCAAAACCGAAGTAATTGAACGCAAATTCCATTACGCATTCAAGAGATTCGGGAATAAGTCCTTTGCCCCAGTATTTTTTGGATAAAACGTATCCGACTTCGCAGGTGTTTTTATTAAGATTAATAGAAGTAAACCCGCATGTTCCGATAAATTTTCCGTCTTCTTTATATACTAATCCCCAGTCAAAAAATTTTCCGCTGTCGTATCTTTTCTGAAGATAATTAGTATAATCTTTTGTTTCTTTTAAACTCGTATGCGGATACCATGTAAGATATTTTGTAACGTCAATATCCGAAGAATATTCGAATATATCCATATAATCGCTCTCTTTTATACGTCTCAATATCAGTCTCCTCGTCTCAAAGCGCGGAATATTTGCGAAAACCTCTTTTATTTTCCTGATCTTTTTATCTTTAGTCATGTTCTTGAAATCCGTTTCCGTTCTTTCCTGATTTTCCGACTTTTTTAGTTTTTCTAATCTTTCCAAACCGATGTTACTTGTCGGTTTAGCAGATTTCAGGTTATGATTAAAAAATGATAAAACTTTATTAAACATAGAATACAACCTTAAAATTAAAAATTATGTTTTTATCATAATCATTAGCATTACTAACGATTATTAAAATTTATTATCCGAAAATTTTCCTCATTTGATCGCAATAATATCTTGTGTTATCCCACCCGGCATTCGGAGGCAGCCTGTGGTCGGGGCACGGTATAAATCCGCCTAAATCCACAAGCGGCTTGAGACGTTCTATTTCCCCGTCAACGGCTTTGAAATCGCATGCGAGAACGTTTTTGTTCATTCCCCCCACTCCCCTGAGTTCTCTGCCGTATGCCTCTCTCCAAGGTCTTATGCTTGCGTTCCATGTGCCGACCTCTATGGGAAACATTGTATTTACTCCGTTTTGGAGCCATATCGGGACTAATTTGTCTATACAGCCGTCACAGTCGAGGGAAATTATATTAATCTCGTATTTATGCGCAAGTTCGCTTATTTTTTTATAATACGGGGCAACATATGTTTTAAATATCTCGGGATTTACAAGCGGTCCGTTTTTAAAGCATATGTCTTCCCAGTAGTGCAAAAAATCCGGTTTAACTCCCGATTCGAGAACGGCTTTCATATTTTCATAGCATATATTTCCGATTGTGTCGATTATCTCGATATATAAATCTTCGTCGTCCGCGTATAAATAGCTTAATCCCTCGACTCCGAGCATATCCCTGATTGAGCCGTACAGACTGCCCGCATGAGCTCCGGCGGGACGGTCCGCCAAATTGTCAAGATAAACTTTTATATCCGCAAGCTGTTCGGGTGCGCCGTATCTTTGTTTGCCCGGCTGTAATCTGGGCTTATATAATTCTTCCCATGCCTCCCTGCCAGTCATCAATGTTCCCACAGTCGCAGGAATCGAACCCGCTCCGGGTCTTGTTTCCTCAATCAGCCCGTTGCCGTTCTGGTGAATGACAAACCCATCCGGACGCTGTTCCAAAACCTTATACTCAAATTGCGGCATAAGACCGTTGTTCGCTCCGTACTGATGCGTCCAGCAGAAGTCAAATCCCAATTTGTCCGCTATTTTTTTATCAATCTCGTTTCCGTCACCGTAACCGTCGGCTTCTTCTTTTGTAAGATGCCCCTCCTGATGCCATTTCTGCAAAAGCTCCCACCAATACCCGAAATGTACTATCGGCATTTTATCGTAATTTTGATAATTTAAAACTGCCATTGTTCTTTCCCTGTTATTCATAATAAATCCTCTTAAAATTTAAACTATGTAAATATTAACAATATATATTATAAACCTATTTTTATTTTTTTACAATAGTTTTTTTCATTTTAGCTCTTGATTTATTGATTATTATATCTTATAATATTTATTAAGATATTATAAAAAATAAAACGAGGTAAATTTTATGAAGTCAAGAAAACAGATCTTATGGATAACGCAGACGGCAATGCTTTTGGCTATTGCGTTGATTTCGCAGGTATATTTAACAAATCTTCTTGCGTTCAACGCCTTGGTAAGCCAGCTTGCTGTCGGTTCGATTGTAAATTTATGTTTAGTGCTTTCCGTTTTGACATGCGGATTTTTCAGCGGTTTTTCAATAGCTTTCTGCACTCCGTTTATACCTTTTCTTTTAGGGAGAATCGCATATCCTCAGCAGCTTATAATAGTCGCGTTCGGCAACCTAATAATAGTGTTTATATTTTGGCTTGTATGCAGAAAAAAATTATTCGGCGCAAATTTGCGTGAGTCTGTAAGTTGGGGGATTGCGACAATTATAGGAGCGGCTGCAAAATTTTTAGTTTTATGGATAGGTATGACAAAGATATTCGTAGACCTTGTTTTAAAGAACGACGCAACTATTCCAGCCGCTAAACTTGAAAAGATGACTGCTGCAATTGCTGTGAATTTTACATGGTCGCAAATTGTCACGGCGGCAATCGGGTGCGTATTGGCATATGCAGTTTACCGTGTTTTAAAAAATGTTTTGCTTGAGAAACCGGTCAATGCTAAAAATTAAATAATTTTATAAAAAATTTTAGTTTACAAGTTTACAATTAAGTGATATACTTTATAAATAATATAATTGTTGCGGAGTAAAACTTAATGATAAATGAGAATATGCTGAGCGAGCTCAGCGGAGCGGCGGCAGTTAAATTTACCGCCGCCGTTTGCACTTTGGGCTGCCGTGTCAACCAATATGAAAGCGATTGCATAATATCCGAATTTATAAATCTCGGTTTTGAAATAAAAGATTTTAATTCTGATTCTGGCGATCTCTGCGACGTCTATGTAATGAATACATGCACAGTTACGGCGGGAAGCGACAAAAAGTCAAAACAGATGATTCGCCGCGCAAAAAAATTAAATCCAAACGCAATTATCGCAGTCTGCGGCTGTTTTTCTCAGAAAAACCCGGAAGTGTTGAAGTATGATTTGCAAGCCGATATTGTGTGCGGCACAAGCGAAAAGACGAAAATCCCTCAAATTGCGCTTGATATTCTGAAAAATAATAGTCATGAAACCAATATTTATGTAAAAGATATAAGCAAATATAGAAATTATGAAAACGTCAACGCTTATCAGTCTGAAAAAACGCGGGCTTATATAAAAATTCAAGACGGGTGCGACGCAAACTGTTCGTACTGCATAATTCCGCAGGTTCGCGGGTGCGTAAAATCGCGTGAATATCAGGATATTTACAACGAAGTCAAAAGGTTTAACGATATGAACTGTCACGAAGTTGTTTTAACTGGGATAGAAATTTCGTCTTACGGGAAAGATTTTAAAAATAAAAATATAAGTTTAGTAAACTTTTTAGAAAAATTAGATTCTGAGCCGGAATTAAATAACATAACATCAATCAGGCTGAGTTCTATTGAGCCGTCACTGCTCAAAAAAGATTTTATCGACAGACTTGCCGAGTTGAATAAAATCACAAATCATTTTCATTTATCGCTGCAAAGCGGCTCGACGCGGATATTGAATCTTATGCGGCGAAAATATAACGCTGAAACAGTGATACAAAATATAGAATATGCAAAAGAAAAAATAAAAGACCTAATACTTACAGCCGATATAATCGTAGGGTTTCCGAATGAAACAGACGAAGATTTTGAAAAAACAGTCAATATAATCAAACTTTTAAATATATATCACACGCATATATTCACATATTCCAAACGTCCCGGCACGGATGCGGCGGATTTTGACAATCAAATCAGAGAAGATATAAAAAATGCGCGTAGTAAAAGGCTGTCTGAAATCTGCGGAAAAATAAAAGAGGATATTCACAAAAACTGCATTGATAGAGCTTTTGACGTGATTATCGAAGATTTCGACGGCGGATTTTACACAGCCAAGACAAGAAATTTTATCGACGTGAAAATAAAAGTCAAAGACAATGTAAATTTACACGGAACAGTGCAGAAAATAAAAATAACAGATTTCGACAAAGATTTTATATATGGTGAATTAAATGAACAGCCTGTTTGTTAAAGATAATATATCCCTTATCGGAATGCCAGCGTGCGGGAAAAGCACAATGGTTGACGCGGACAATACAGGTATTGAAGATTTAATCGTGAAAATTATTAATGAAATCTATAAATAACAATTAAAGTATATTAAATCAACGTGAGGCTAAAAAAAGTTATATGGCTTATAATAAAGATAAAATTAAAAAAAACTATGATTTGTTCGTTAAACAATATGCTCGAAAAAGTAAAGGAATAAACGGATTTGACCCTAATGACCGCAGATATGACAGAAAACTTGAACAAATAATAAAAAAGATGGACCCTGAAAAATTATATAATATTCTTAATGAAGATGATTTTGATATAAAATAAATTATATAAAATATATTGGAGGAATAAAATGGTTTTCAGAATTCTTGTTGAAAAAAAAGAGCCGCATAATGTCGAGGCAAAAAAAATATTCGGCGAGATAAAAAATCATCTGGAGATAAACTGGCTTAAAAATTTAAGAATTATAAGCAGATATGACGTTGAGGGCATAAGCGAAGAAGTCTTTGAAAAAGCGAAATATACTATTTTCGCCGAGCCTATGGTTGACACAATTCTTGACTGCTTGACGTCATGCACCGATGACAGCAATAATATAATCTTCGCAGTAGAATATCTTCCGGGACAGTACGACCAGAGAGCGGATTCCTGTGCGCAGTGCATACAGATTATAACTGCGGGAATACGTCCTGTTGTCAGAAGCGCAAAAATATATATTCTTGAAAAATCTGATTCTTGTAATTTTGATATTTCAAGCGACATCGAAAAAATAAAGAATTATCTCATAAATAAAGTCGAGGCAACAGAGGCATCTCTGGAAGAATATCAGACCTTAAATCAGGAATACGACATCCCGTGGACTGTTGAAATTATAGATAATTTTATAAATCTGACAGAAGAGGACCTAGAAAGTTTTTTGCAAAATTACGCTCTCGCTATGGATATAGATGACATTTTATTTTGTCAGGATTATTTTAAGAATTTTGAAAAACGTAATCCCACAATCACGGAAATCAGAATGATTGACACATACTGGTCGGATCATTGCCGTCACACAACTTTTTTAACGGAAATAACAGACGTTGAAATTGCGGATTTGGTCGTAAAAGAAGCGTTTACAGAATACCTTGATTTAAGGCGCGAAGTTTACGGAAACAGTAAAAAACCGGTCACATTAATGGATATAGCAACTATCGGCGCAAAATACCTGAAAAAGCAGGGCAAGCTCGATATGCTCGACGAATCCGAAGAAATAAACGCGTGCTCCGTCAATATAAAAGTCGATATCAACGGAATCGACGAGGACTATTTATTAATGTTCAAAAACGAAACGCACAACCA
>WQYZ01000237.1 GCA_009780985.1 Oscillospiraceae bacterium
GCAATCCGCCCGCTAATCAACGCAAAATCATCACTTCAACGGGACGATTGCCATCGTCCCCTACAAAATACGGCAATATTTTTGTGCATTTTAACGATGAATTTACGATTTGCTCATTTATAGATATCTAATATTTTTACTCATCCTGATATAAAAGCTGAAACAGCAGTTTTGCGCCGAGTTTCATGCCGATTTCGAGGAACACCTCTGTGTATGCCTCAGTAGCGTCACTGAATTCGGTATATAATTCGTCGAGTTCACTTTCGTCACGCGCATTTCCTTTTATTCTTTTGATTATATGTTTGCTGCCATTTTCTAAACGCTCGGAATATGTCCGTTTGTCCAACTTGTCGAGTTCCATACCAGACACTATAAACTCCCGAATCTGCTGTAAATTCATTCGCGTGAACATTTCTTTTATATATTCGTGTTCCATGTTTGTACTCCTTATTATTGTTTTAATACATGCCGTTTCGTGCTTGTGCTAAACACATTATAACATGCCGCATTGTGCTTGTAAATATATTTTATGTAAATTAATTATGAATATTTTTCATTGAGGTGTTTTATGGCAAATTTATGCGACCGTCTTATACAATTAAAAATAGAACAAAATCTGTTGCAGAAAGATATAGCAAAAGACATTGGAATTGCATTGCGGACATACCAATATTATGAACGCGGACAACGTAAGCCTGATAGTGAGGCTATAATAAAAATGTGTGAATATTTTCAAGTCAGTGCCGATTATCTTCTCGGACTGTCAGATATAAAAGAACGCAGATAATAAGAGCTAAGAAAGGCAGTTTCGCCCAAAGCCTCCCTCCATGAGGGAGGTGGCACGCGAGATGTTGTGCGGGTGCTACAAGTTTGCGTTAGACCGCGTGACGGAGGGAGTTCCCGAGCACGCTCGACTATTTTGCATCGTTCTAATCCGACTCCCTCCGGCTTCGCCACCTCCCTCGCGGAGGGAGGCTTTGGCGAAATTTCCAACCGTTGCATAAAAGGAGAAAAATAATATTATGTACAACAACAAAAAAGTCGTTACAGTCACAGGAGCGTCGCGGGGTATCGGCAGAGGCATATCACTGATGCTTGCGGAGAACAACTGTGTAATAATCGCAGTCGGCACGCGGGATAAGAACGACGTGCAGGATTACATTAAAGAACTCACGGACAGAAGTCCCGGGAGTATTTACATAACCGCCGATATATCGAAAGATTTGGACTGCGACAGGCTTATTAGAGAAATTGAAGAAAAATTCGGAAATATAGATTTTCACGTCAATAACGCGGGAATTTCGCCGTCTGTGCGAATGGATATACTCGAAACAACCCGCGAAAGTTTCGACAGGCTTCTCGACGTAAATCTCAAAGGCACGTTTTTCCTCACTCAGAAAATCGCGAACCTGATGATTAAAAATGAATCGGAAACGCTTCGCGGAATCATAAATATATCGTCGATTTCGGCATATGCGCCGTCCGTAAACCGTCCGGAATACTGCATATCAAAAGCCGGCATAAGCATGATTACCGCTCTGTTCGCGGATAAACTCGCGGAATACGGTATAAATGTGTATGAAATGCGCCCGGGTATAATTCAGACCGACATGACTGCGGGAGTAATTGATAAATACAACAAAATGATAAAAGAAGGGCTTCTCCCGATAAGCAGAATCGGTCAGCCGGAAGACGTCGCAAAACCCGTTCTCGCGATAATAAGCGGGCTTCTCCCCTATTCTACCGGCGAAGTCATAAACGCGGACGGCGGATTTCATATAAAAAGATTATAAAAATTTATTAAATTTACAGGAGGCATGGTTATTATGTCAAAAAAATTATCTCTGAATGGCACATGGGAATTAAGAGGCGGTTCGGGAGACCGGGGCAGCGTCGGACGTTTCCCGCATTTCGACAGTCCCGAACGTTTTATGAAAGCGGACGTTCCCGGTTCTGTCCACGAAACTTTAATCAAAGAAAAAATCATAAAAGAGCCGACTATCGGGCAAAACGTATTGGAATCGCGCTGGGTCGAAGAATTTGTCTGGGGTTACAGAAGGACATTTAATCTGAGCGAGGACGATATTAAAAACAAAAAAGTCAGGATTGTTTTACAGCGTCTTGATTTAACCGCAATAATCTATATAAACGGCAGGGAAGCCGGACGGCATAACAATTTTTATTATCCGTGCAGACTTGACATAACAAATTTGGTTCAAGTCGGCGAAAATAATATTTTCGTCAGAATCGAAAGCGGTCTGATATCCGCCGCAGATAAGCCTGCTCTTCCGTATTACGGCGCAATGTACAACGACGCGGCAAAACTCACCAAAAGAATGTGGCTGAGAAAACCGCAGTGTTCTTTTGAGTGGGACTGGTCGCCGCGTTTAATCAATGTGGGGATATCAGGCGACGTATATCTTGAATTTGGCGATGTGTTTGTCGATGAAACTGCCGTTTTATCGAATGTTTCGGACGACTATTCAAGCGCGGATATAGAAGTCAGGGTATTCACGGACAATCTTTCCGGGCAATCAAAAAGCTTTACATGTAAAACTACGGTTTTAGATACAGGCGAAGTATTTGAAAATAAATCTGATTTGCCCGCAGGCAAGTCAAAAATTGCGTGCGGCATAAAAATCCAAAATCCAAAGCTGTGGAATCCCATAGGGTTCGGCGAGCAGTACAGATATAATCTGAAAGTTGAATTATACGACGAAAATAATAATTTAATACATGAGGAAATCATAAAACACGGGGTCCGCAAAGTCGTGATAGACCAATCGAAACACCCCGTAAAAGGCACGTATTTTATATTGATTATCAACGGCAATAAAGTCTTTGCAAAGGGCGGCAATTTCGTGCCAGCCGATATAGTCTATTCAAGAATAACCCGCAAAGACTACGATATTCTGACAGACCGCGCAATAGAGGCAAACTGCAACGCTATGCGCGTATGGGGCGGCGGAATGTACGAAAGCGATGATTTCTACGATTTGTGCGACGAAAAAGGGCTTGTTGTATGGCAAGATTTCATCGGCGCATGTTCCTCGCATCCGTCAAACAATAACGAATTCTTCGAAAACTACAGAAGCGAGATAAAATATCAGATACGCAGAATGTCGCGTTACGCTTCCGCCGTCATATACAGCGGCAACAACGAAATCGAATGGCAGGTATGGGAGCCGGTGGGCGGCGACAGATTCCCGGACGCGAATTTATACCACTGGATTCTCCCGCGCACTTTAAAAGAAGAAGATCCGTATAAATATTATCAGCCGTCAAGCCCGTTTTCGCCGGATTTTGAATATCCCAACGCCGACCACACCGGAGACCAGCACCCGTGGAATATCGGATTTTCAGATTTTGACTTTTTCAAGTACAGAACGTACGAGTGCCGTTTCCCGAACGAAGGCGGTCTGAGAGGACCAAACAGTCTGCCCGCAATGATGGCTTGTCTTGAAAACGGACAGGAATATATGCACTCGTTTTCATGGCAGGTGCATGAAAATTCAATCGACGACTGGGGAGAACACAACACAGCGGATTACATGGTTAAAGAGTGGCTTAATATCGACCCGAAAACTGTTTCTGTCGAAAAATACGTCTATCTCGGCGGTTTCATACAGGGCGACGGATTATCCGAATATATTTTAAATTTCCGCCGCAGAAAATTTGACTGCGCGTCCGCGATATTCTGGATGTACAACGACTGCTGGCCCACAACGAGAAGCTGGACTATAGTCGATTATTACAGAAACAGAACCCCGTCGTTTTATCCGGTAAAACGAGCGTTTAACCCCCTTGCGGTCGATATAGCGAACGAGGATAATAAATTACGCGTTTACGGCATATCGGATTATACAGACGATACAAACGCCGTTATCGAATACGGAATATTCACGCTGAACGGCGAATATATTCAAAAGAAATCGCAGGAAGTTATTGTAAAAGCAAACGCTTCACAGATAATCGCGGAGATAGATTGCGATTTATGGCAGAAAACCGGCAATACAAAATGTCTGCCGTATGCGATATTATACATGGACGGTAAAATAGTTTCAACGAGGCGTTTTATCAATACAAAGTATTATGAACTGGAACTTAAAACGCCGAATATATCTGTGAGATTCGATACGCAAAATCAAAAAGCGTATGTAAAAAGCGATGTATTTGTACTCGGCGCAAGCATCGATTTAGACGGTAAAAAAGTCGCCGACAACTTTTTTGATTTGTTCCCCGACGTTGAGAAAGAATTTGACATAAAAGAAATTGATGGGATTGCGATTAATGCAATCAATATAAGCGAACCGGTTAGGTTAATGGAGAAATAAGAAATCTGTTCGGAAATCCGTAGGGGCGACCCTCGCGGTCGCCCTTGAAATTCCACGTGAGTACGAGGGCGACCGCGAGGGTCGCCCCTACTCAATCGTCTCCTAAATCCGACCGCAATTTCATACTTGCCGCACTATATTTATTGCCGCTGTCATCATATCTTTGTTCAAGAAATTCGGCATACTTGTTTTTATCCAGCCCTTTATCTATCAGAGCGTTTACTGCGTCGTCCGAAAGAGCATAGAAAACATAATCCATATTTTCGTCCACCCATTTATTGACATCATTATTGACAGTATTTTCAGTCAGATTGTATTTTACTATAAACGAATCGGGATTTATATATCCGAGTATATTATAACTTAACAGGAGAAGTATGGCGCAGAACGCAATAAGAGGCAGTTTTATTTTACGGATTTGTTCGTATATCATGCGTCCGACGCATAAAATCAAAACGAGCGACAAATATATAATAAACCATGCCGATATTAATCTCAAAAATGTCATTCCGAACGTGTTTATATACAGTCTGAGCCGCATAAACCCGCTGACAAGCATAATCCCAGTCACAGCAATAAGAATGTACAGCATAACTTTTAACACTATATCTTTTTCAGTTTTGCCGTCGTATTTACTCATTTTCCCGTATTTTAACACACAGCCGAATATAACTAAATTTATTCCCGAGATAACGACTATTTGGGCAAATCCCTCTTTCGCGTAATCCGAATACGATATTCCTGCCGGAAGTCCCGCGCTTGCGAATAAATATGTAAACTGTATAGCGCAGAATAAAACATATAAAATCAACACCGAACTTAAAATTATATATACGATTAAATTATCAACTTTATATTCTTTCTTAATTTTAACCGCATTATCCATGTTCTCCTCGTTTTTGGATTTTCCGTACTTGCCGTTCCAAAAGAACGAATAAAAAAGAAAGAATCCAATCACAATTAAAACGCCGTGTAAAATAAAATCCCATGCGTCAAACGACGAAAAAATTTTATTTACATAATATCCGAAAACTTTATCAGCCCCGCTTAAAAGCAATATCAATACCGCAAGCAACGGAACGGTTATTAAAACTGCCGCCGCTATTTTTTTTATAACCGCGCCTTTTTCGCCGTTTTTGGGAAATAAAATAACGGCTAATACTTCCGCGCACTTGATTATCGCGGTGAACGGTTTCATAAACCACCCTGAAAACCATGATATAACCATGCCGCTTATATTTCTTAAATCGGGATTTTCAGCCGTAATCTGCGTAAACATCATCAGAGACGCAGGTATTACAAAAAACGTTAATACCCCGTAATCGCTCGCATAATCAAATATAAAATTCCAAACACACAGCGATAAAATCAAAACCGCGACAACCCACAACAACGGCTTTTTATATATTTTTTCCCAGTTGAAACAGCAGAACAGAACTATAAAACATATTTCGAATATCGCCGCGAAGAAAAACAAATTCCCATTTCCGCTTTGATTTATTGCAGGGTTAAAAAACAGTCTGTCGCATAAAACCGCTGTGACGCACGCTATAATAAGCAGTATTTTCTCGCCTTTTACGAATTCGTGTGCATTTTTGAGTTTATTTTCTTCCAATGCTATAACAGCATTTATTTCAATATTATCAATGTTATTAACATTATCAGCATCATTCTGATTTCCCGTCGTCATAATTATCGTTATCCTCCTCTGTATATTTGTATTCGAGTATATCGCCGGGCTGACAGCCCAGCTCTTTGCACAGCCGGCTTAATGTTGAAAGGCGTATCGCCTTTCCTTTTCCGTTTTTTAATATAGATAGATTTGCCTGCGTGATATTTATCTTCGCTGCAAGCTCGCTGAGTCCTATTTTTCTTTTCGCCATCATGACGTCAAGATTTATTACAATCAAAAAAATCACCGCCTTTTTAACAATTAATAAATACCAATTATCATATCGTCAAATCGTTTTCTTCTTTGTACTCAATCGCCTTATTAAACAGATTTGCCAAAGTAAACGCGAAAAGCCCGAGTATAACAAGACATATGCCGGCTAACAGCGTCATAATCGTCACATACACAAAACACTTCACAAAAAATATCGCCGCGATTATGAACGCCGTTGCCCCTATAATATTCAGGGATTTTACATTTCCTCTTACAAATGGATTTTTCATCAGGGTTCGCATCATTATTATAAGCTCCCATACTATGAAAAGTCCCAAAACTCCCACAGCCATGAGAAAAACAGTGATAAAAGTTTTATATCCCGTATCTACTGCATATGCGTCGTATAAAATCCGCATATACCGGTCAATCATAAACGGCATAGTCACTGTCAATACAATTCCCGCGGCAAAAATAATATAAAGAATAATTCTGAGTATTTTTGACGCGGCAGATTCTTTTAACCCAATCATAAAAATTTACCTCCGATAATCAAATCAATCCAAATTTTGTTTTTTCTGAAAAATAGTATATCACATAATAAATTGTTTGTCAATATGTTTTTATCGAATTTCGATAAATTTTTGTTGAAATTTATTTTAACTGACAATATAAAAAGAAACCCGATATTTATA
>WQYZ01000238.1 GCA_009780985.1 Oscillospiraceae bacterium
AAGCGTTATTTCCCCCTTTTTTTCACTATTACCAACTGCGACTTGCTTCTTAATTATTAATTATTATTTCTTAATTAATTAGTTGTTCGGGCCTTTAGCTCAGTTGGTTAGAGCTACCGGCTCATAACCGGTAGGTCCGGGGTTCGAGTCCCTGAAGGTCCATTTTTATATTAATTATAGAATTGTAGGGGTATAGCTCAGTTGGTAGAGCTGCGGTCTCCAAAACCGCGTGTCGTGGGTTCGAGCCCTTCTGCCCCTGTGATGGAAAAGTGCCGTAAAACAATGATTTACGGCACTTTTTTATTTGTGAAAAGCTCGAAAAATTGCTTATAAATACATTATGTAAAATTTTTGCTGCGTTATCAATCAAATGTTGAGTCTCTGGTAGATTAGGTTTCTTAACAAATTTATCAATAATTTTCTGGCAGACCTATAAATCTAAGCACATTCAAATAATATAAATGCTCTTTGAAATCCTCATCCAATTTATGTCCGAATATTCCACCGCTCGCGTAATACCCGTCAAATATGCTTTCGTCATAATCAAGCGTGTCTTTGGCGTATTCTGAACTGTACGGACCTGTCGAACTGTCTATGCCGTATATCAGATTATGCTTTACGCTATATCCTGAAAACAGAAGCATGTCATACATTGGTTTGCGGTAGGGTCTGGGCGTTCCGGGCGTCAAATCTATGAACATCTCGCCCGCAGGTTTGCCGTCTTTAGAGTGCGACAGCGCGTTATTGAATTTGCCGTAGACCGCGATACATTCGTCAGTCCAGGGCCACGACACATGCGCGAGCGAAAACCGCAGACCGTCTATTGACAGCAATCCCTCAAAATTGCACGGACGGTTGTAATTCCCCGATGCATTTCTGCCGTCGTACAGTATGCCCGAATGAAACATCAGCGGCTTATTTAGTTCTGCAATTTTGTGATAAACAGGCAGCGCGCGTTCGTCGCACGGGAAATGAGACGAGCATATGACTTTGAATCCCAATATGCCTTTGCGCCCGGCAAGCTCGACCTGCTCCAAAGCGTCGGGTTCGGTAGGGTCGATGAAAAAGAACGGGAAAAGATATTTATGTCCGTCGCAGATTTTCAGTACGGCGTCAATCCGTGCCTCAGCCGCAGGAGAATCGAAAACTCCCCGCGACGGGCTTTGCGAAAATATAATTCCCCCGTCGAAACCTCCCGCTTTCATATTTGATACAATATCGGTGCGGCCGCAGTCTGCTATTGATGAATGAATATGACAATCAAGACGCATTATATAATCCCTCCAAAATAAATAATAAAATATTGTGTTGTTTTATCAATCATTTTATCACAACAATATAATGTTTTCAATAGAAAAAACAAAACTATGTAAAATTATAATGTAAATTTTCGGATTTAATAGAAAAATAAACCATACGCTCATGGTTTATTTTCTATATGCGTTAAACTATCCTTTGTATTATTGCTAAATTATCTATTTTATCAGATTTATTTATATTCTCTGTTTTCTCTGTATTTCGCGGTATTTTTCCGATGACAACCTGATTCCTTCCGTTATACTTTGCTTTATACAGCGCAGAGTCAACAGCCGCCAGCGCTTCGTCAAACGTATCGCCGGGATAAATCTGCACCGCCCCGAAACTCGCAGTCACAGATATATGCTGATTTTCATAAATAATATCGGTGTTTTCCACAGCCCTGCACAGGCGGAGTGCAAAATTGTAAATGGCGTCTTCTTCCGTCGCCGTAGTAAAAATAATACACTCGTCGCCGCCGTATCTCCCGAAAATGTCGTAGGATCGAAGCTTATTTTTTATTGTTTCAGCAACCGCGCACAAAACATAATCCCCCGCTAGATGGCTGTAATTGTCGTTGATTTTTTTAAAGAAATCTATATCGAACATAATCAGCGAATTGGACAGATTAAGTCTGTCCGGAGCGGACATCTCAAGCTCACGGTGCACTCTTTCAAGAAAATAACGCCGGTTTGCTATTCCTGTCAAAGAATCCGTAGTTGCGAGGTCTTCAAGCTGATTAATCAAGAAAGTCACGTCGGTCGTATCGTTAATGATTATATACCATCCGACGGGCGTCTCCTTTTTGCCGATGACTTTATCTATTTTAGCCCTGTAAGTCGTAAATTTATCATTTTCAGTTCTGCGTTTAAAAGTTTTTTCGCATGGGGAATTCACATAAGCAAGTTCGGCGGGCCAGTCTTTCACTTTTGTTATAATATCCCCGTCGTGAAACGAATTTAACGCGGGAAATAATGTTTTCGCGCTCTTATTGCAGAACAAGAATCCTAAGTCGTTATCTACTATTATCATAGCGTCGCTCATTATTTCAATCGCAGTGTTAGAAACTATGGACGTAATATCCAGAAGCTGGTATTTAGACAGATTTGCAAATAAAAACAACAGGGTTATCGTCGTCAGCACAGGCAGAATACTCAGCAGCTGCGAATGCTGCGACATAAAGAAATTCACAGACACATTAGACAAAACCATAAACAGACCGCCGACTAATATATAAATCGTCTGCTGTCTGAACTTGCGGCTTCCCTTGACGAAACGGACGCATAGTATAATAAATGCGGAAAGCATGAATATAAATCCCACAACCTGCTCAACCCAGTACAGCGGTCCGCAAACGATATTTATCGAACCGTTGCTTGTAGTTACGTCGGCAAAAAAAAGTCTGTTGCTTTTGTTGGTAAATACAGAAAACACGAACATGACAATTCCGTAAGTCAATGACGCGGGAAGCATCCACCGTTTAATATAATCAGCCTGAAACAGGCTTAAATTGATGAGAAAAAAATACAGCCCTATTAACGGCAGACCTATATTTATGACGCTTAACGCGTTTGAAACGGCGTCGCTCGAATAACTTAATCCCAAAAGTATGCACCCGAGAGTATATAAAGAAGTAGTGAAAGTGAGCATGGTGAAATACACGGAACGCGAATTGTCTTTTCGCGTAATCGAAAATCCAGCCAGCGCGATGTTGATTACAAAAGCGATTAAGAGAGAAACTATCAATAAATAGTTTAAGTTCATTTTATTATTAATTAGCCTCCGGTTATTTTATTTGGTCTGTTTTATTAAACGTCTGATATTTATAATTTAATATTATCTAAAATAAATATATATAATATTATCATAAAAACAAAAAAAATACAAGAATATTTTTTTAATTATAACACAAACTTATTCAAAAAGTATTCTTTATTATATTATATACAGTTTATATAATATGTATATCGCCTTAATTCTATAAAAATTTATGAGAAATGTAAAATATTTAAATAGAATTTAAAAAAATTAGTTTATTTTTTACACATTTTACAAATTATATATTGTAAAAACACAAAATACATTGTATAATTATAGTTATCGTTCTAAAAGATTAGGAAACGGAGGCGAAGATTATGACTACAGGTTTTATAAAGAAAAAAGAATGCATCGCGATGATACTCGCAGGCGGTCAAGGGTCAAGGCTTTATGTGCTGACAAGCAAAATAGCAAAGCCAGCCGTACCGTTCGGAGGGAAATATCGGATTATAGATTATACTATTTCAAACTGCGTAAATTCGGGAATCGATACCGTCGGGGTTCTGACGCAGTATCAGCCGCTTTTGCTCAACGAATACATAGGAAACGGACAGCCGTGGGACTTGGACAGATTGGAAGGAGGCGTAACTATCTTACCCCCGTATCAGAAAAATTTCGGTTACGACTGGTATACAGGGACGGCGAACGCCGTATATCAAAATATGCACTACATCGAGAGATATAATCCGGAATATGTAACTGTTCTGGGCGGGGACCATATTTATAAGATGGACTATTCGAGAATGCTCGATTATCACAAAGAAAAAGGCGCGGACTGCACTATCGCAGTCATAGACGTGCCGATTGAGGAAGCCAGCCGGTTCGGCATTATGAATATAAACGACGACGGAAGTATTTACGAATTCGAAGAAAAGCCGAAAGTCCCGAAAAGTACGAAAGCGTCGATGGGATTGTATATATTCAACTGGGACAAGCTCCGCAAATTCTTGACCGAGGACAATGAAGATCCGGAATCGTCCAAAGATTTCGGAAAAAATATTATCCCTAAAATGCTGAACTCAGGAGAAAAAATGTTTGCTTATTCTTTCAGGGGATATTGGCGGGACGTCGGGACGGTTGACAGTCTGTGGCAGGCTAATATGGATTTATTGGACGGGGAGCAGTCCAGCGATCTGGGCGACTGGAAGATATATTCAAGAACGACGGGAAAACCTCCGCATTATATAGGACCGACGGGAAGTATGAAGAATTCCATCATATCCGAGGGCTGCGAAATATACGGCACGGTTGAGCATTCTATAATATTTCCCGGAGTTAAGGTTTACGAGGGCGCATATATCAAAGACTCCATAATCATGGCAAACTCCGTTATAAATGCGAATACAAGCGTGGACTATTCGATAATCGACGAGAATGTCGTTGTGGGGTGCAATTCGAAAATAGGCGATGAGAAATCCAGAGCGCACGGAATTGCGGTTATCGCGAAAGACATATACATCGGCGACGGGATTATAATTCCTGCGGGCGATATGATTGACAGCGATGTGACGCAAATGCAGGGATAAGAAATATTGAGGAAGGAAAAGAGTGGTAATGAACGAAGTACAACGCACAGAGATAAATGAAATAGTAAGCAGTATATTGTCAAGCGTTCCTGCGTTAGAAATATACCTTTTTGGATCGTTTGCGAAAGGAACCGAACGGGAAGACAGCGACTATGATTTTTATGTTGTTATTCCTGACGACAGCGGTATGCGCGAATTAGAAGCTAATTGGGCAATAAGGTATAGTTTGGTTGGCAAGCAAAAAAGGAGCATAGATATGCTGGTAGGTACGCAGAGCAAATTCAATCGGCGCAAAGATTATTTCTATTCGATTGAGAATGAAATTAAAGACACAGGGGTGAAACTGTATGGATGATTTAGTGAGAGAATGGATTGAATTTTCGGATATTGATCAGGATGAGGGCGGAAACGATTTTGTCAAAGATAATCAATGAAAATCCGATAGATTCAACTATCGCTGTTGTTTCGCACGGCGGATTAATTAATATGCTTTTTGACAGCTTTTTAAGATTGCCGGTTATCGCGCATGTATATACTGAAACTGGCGATACCGGAATACATGAGTGGAGAACAGACGGAACAAACCGAGGCATTATTCATGTAAATCTACAAAAACACTTGGAGAGTTTGCAGTGATTGAGCGTCTGAAACAATGAGGCGAGCGATAAATCTGCCGGTTAATGTAGAATTGTTAATTGTTATTTATAAATTGTTAATTGAAATAATAGGGGGAATGTAAAATGCCAGCATTGGGAATTGTGTTTTCGGACATACACGAATGGAATATGGGAGATCTGACGTCCAACAGGACGGTCGCTGCAATTCCGTTCGCCGGAAGATACTGGCTCATAGATTTCGTGCTGTCAAACATGATAAATTCCGGAATATATAAAGTCGGAGTCATCACAAAAAGCAACTATCAGCCGCTGATGGAACATATAGGCTCAGGCAAAGACTGGGATTTGTCGAGAAAAAACGGAGGCATAGCAATACTGCCGCCGTACGGCGAGGACAGCAGAACCGGACTGTACAGGGGACGTCTCGACGCTCTTATCCGAATCGTCAATTATATAGGCAATTCGCCGCAGGAATTTGTGGTTATGAGCGACTGCGACATGATTTGCAATATAAATTATAAAAACGTGATAGATTTTCACATCAAAACGGGCGCGGATATAACAGCGGTCTACAACGAACATTATGTCGACAGGGACACTGCTTCCCACTCGATTTTATACAATGTGTCAAAGACGACAAACAGAGTAGAAGGAGTGACAGTAGAACCGCAGCATATCGAGGGAGTATATAAGATCAGCATGAACACATGGGTTATGCGTAAAGATTATATGTTGAATATGATAATAGAGGCCATCGCAAACGGAAAAACTCATTTTGACACGGATATATTACGGGCTGAAGTAAATAATATAAATATAGTCGGTTACGAGCATAAAAGCTACTGCGCGCATATAAACTCTGTGCAGAATTATTTTAAATACAACATGGAAATGCTCGACAAAGATAAAAGGGATGAGCTGTTTCATAACACGGGCAGGAATTTTTACACAAAAGTGAGGGATTCCGAGCCGACAAGATACAGAGAAAACGCGGACGTCAGAAATTCTCTTATAGCGGACGGATGCGTTATAGACGGAACCATAGAAAACAGCGTTATTTTCAGAGGCGCAAAAATCAGTAAAAACACAGTTTTGAAAAACTGCATAGTTATGCAGGATGCGATAATCGGCGAAGACTGCCGCTTGGAATGGATTATCACAGATAAGAGCGTAATCATAACCGACGGCAAAAAGCTTACCGCCGATAAAGAATATCTGATGTATATATCAAAGAGCAAAAGAATCTAAATTAATTAAAAATTTACAAAGTTTTACAAGGAGATGTTTTGTATGAACAAAAAAATTGAGGAAATCAAAGAGGAAATCAAAAAAAACGCAAAAGCTGCAAAAAAGTCGGCAAAACCGAACGAAAGCGCAAAAATCAAAAAAACGGCGGTAAAAGCGGCTAAGATTCCGGACGAAGCCAAAACTGAAACAGAGGTGCCGAATACGGAATCTATTTCGAAAAATTCAGCATTAACGCCGGAAATTAACGAAAACAAAGCGAAAGAGAATAAGTCCAAGGCAAAAACAAAAGAAAAAGACGATAAGAAAAAGATACTGTTTGTATCGAGCGAGGCTGCGCCGTTTGTCACGACGGGGGGCCTGGGCGAAGTCGTCGGATCTTTGCCT
>WQYZ01000239.1 GCA_009780985.1 Oscillospiraceae bacterium
ATATAGGCAGGGAGAGCACTATACGCAGCGGACATGGCATGACTTTCGGCGGGACGATAGTCCGCGGGAATCATGTCAGCCATTGCGGAATCTGCGGAATCACAGGGCTGGGCGGCAACGAGGGCATATTGATCGAAAACAATACGCTTGTCGGCAACTGCTGGCACGACCTGCAGTTCAACTGGGAATCGGCGGCGATAAAAGTCCACGGCGTGCGTAACGGACTTATCAGGCTCAACACCATCATCGACACATTGTACGGCGATGGTATCTGGACTGACTGGGCGAACGAGAACGAGCGTTTGTGTTATAATTTTATCTTCAACACCCAAAATGCGTGCCACGGCGCAATATTTGTGGAAGCGTCGGATGTGCCGAACCGTATCGACCACAATGTAATCATCAGCTGCAATACATACCGGTTCGAAAAAAATCCGGCAGATTTGTGGGACGGCGGGCACGGTATTGTTACGCTGGACAGCAGTGAAATCTGGTCTGAAGAGAACGTTATCTTCGGAGTGGAGGGCGAAGCCCACAATATGAGGATGGGCAGCCCGGACCGCATATTCAACGGTCACGGCGCGCTGGGTATCAGGCACAGGGTTATTAAAAACATCATCGCGAAATGCAACCGGGCGATTTTGTTCTCCAACCAGCAAAACTTTTCTGATGGCAATATAGTGGACGAACGTTCCCTCTGCAAAAATTATTCAATCGCCATTGAGCCGCCCGGAACCGTTTTCCAATTGTTCAGCTTAAATTCCGCATGTCGGTACTTAAATTGGGAAGAAAATGGACGCTCTGTTTCTATCAATTACAATTACGATCTTGAGGCAATGACCATGAAATTCGATATCCGATATAATGGCGGCACGATGACGAAAGAAATCGTCATCGGTCAGCTATTTAGTCTTGACGATGTGTTCGAGTTTATGGCGAAAGTGTAATATTGTCATAATGCTTGTGGTATAATATAAAAGAGGAATGAAATGCGGTCGAAAATCTGCGCGAAAAAACAAATATGCCTACAGCTTACCCGTATATCATAGACGATGATACTGATATATTTGGCTTTAAATACGCGATTATGCCGCGCCTGTCAGGCATACAAATCATACCTATTTCATATTTCTATTCTTTTTTCCTGTCGAACTCACATCTTTTATTATTTATGCTGCGTTACGAAAACTGTATTTCATAAAGTTTGCGGTAAATGCCGTCGTTCCGCAAGAGTTCGTCATGCGTTCCCATTTCGTTTATCTCGCCCTGATGTATAACTATTATATTGTCGGCATTTTTTATTGTGGAAAGTCTGTGCGCGATGATTACGGTCGTCCGGTCTTTCGAGATTTTTTTCAGGGATTCCTGTATAATCTCCTCGTTTTCCGTGTCTATGCTCGCCGTCGCCTCGTCCAAAACTAAAATCGGCGGGTTAAACGCGACTGCGCGCGCAAACGACAGTAACTGACGCTGTCCGGCTGATAACGTCGCACCCCTCTCCATTACCGGTTCGGCGTACTTTCTGCTCAATTCCTGTATAAACGGGTCGGCGTTGACATATTTCGCCGCTTCCTCGACCTGACTGTCCGTTATGTCAAGATTGTTTAATCTTATGTTCGATTTTATATCGCCGGCAAATAAAAATACGTCCTGCATGACTACGGCAATAGAACGGCGCAGCTCGTCTAACCTGTACTCTTGTATATTCACTCCGTCAAGTAAAATCTCGCCTTTCTGAACGTCGTAAAACCGTCCCATCAGGTTTATTATAGTCGATTTTCCGGAACCTGTCGCGCCTACAAAGGCGACCGTATCCCCCGCGTTTATTTTGAAACTCACGTCTTTTAAAACATATTCTTCGCCGATATATGCAAACCAAACGTGTTTAAACTCAATCTCGCCCTTTATTTTCGGAATATGCTCCCCTACTGTGATATCTTCGGCATTTTCTGAATTATCCAGAAGTTCGAATATTCTTTCGACGGATACGCGTCCCGACTGAATTGTCGTGTATTTGTCCGCCAAATCGTTAATCGGGGTGAAATACTTTTTAGAGTAATTTATAAACGCATATAATACTCCGAATTCCAAAACACCATTCAGTATGCCGCCCGTACAGAACCATATCAACACGGAAATTACAAGATTGTTTATAAATTCGCTTGACGGTCTGAACACCGCGTTTAAATAAACCTGCATTACAGCCGCTTTATTATATTCGTCGTTTATTACCTTATACTCCGCGTATTTTTCTTTCTGACGGTTGAAAATCTGCACAAGTTTCATCCCCGATATATTCTCGGCGAAAAACGCGTTTATTCGGGCAATCAGAGAGCGCACCCACCTGAAATTCTTTTTGGCTTTTATATTAAAAAGCAGGGTGATAACCACGATAACCGGGATTACGCAGAAATTTACAAGGGCTATTTTCCAGTTAAGCAATAGCATAGCTCCGATTATCCCGATTATCATAAACACGTCTTTAAACAAATCTATGATAACTCCCGAATAAAGTTCGCTTATTGCCTCAATATCGTTTGTGACTCTCGTCAAAAGACTCCCGCTGGAATTTTTGTCGAAAAATTTCAGCGACATAGTCTGGATATGAGAAAAAACCTGCATTCTTATGCCGTGTATAATTTTCTGTCCCATGTAATTCAAAACGTTCACCTGTACATACTGCAGAGCCGCGCCGACGACACTGCACAAAAAGTACATTATGCCGAGAAAATATATATTCACGCTCGGGTCTCTGTTCGTGATATAACTGTCGATTACGATTTTTGTGATATACGGGCTTATCAAATCGGCGAGGATTATAATAACCGCCAAAGACATTGACAGAATCAGCAACGGCAGAGCAGATTTAAAATACATCAGCATTCTGAGCCATATATTTCTTTTCTTTTTGTCAAGAACCACTTTATTGTATTCTTTATCGGATATATTCATCTACTGCAGACCGCCTCCCCCATCGTTTCCGAAAAATCCCCTGACTTTTACCTCGTCTTTGTCGTTCTGGCGGGAAGCTCCAGCCCCTACACTGTCTGATTTATCCCCGAAAATTTCGTTTTCCAAAGCCTGTTTTTCGTTCAGTCTGTAATATTCCCCGCCTTTTGCCAATAATTCTCCATGAGTGCCGCGTTCGATAATTTTGCCGTGGTCAAGATAAATTATCTCGTCGGCGTTTTTTACGGTGGAAATTCTGTGAGAAATTATAACCCCTGTTCTGTCTGTTAAAATCTTTTTAATATTCGACAGAATCTGTTCTTCCGTGTTTGTATCGACTGCGGACAGACTGTCGTCAAGAATCAGTATCGCGGGGTTTTTCACTACGGCTCGCGCAATTGAAATCCTCTGTTTCTGACCGCCGGACAGAGTTATTCCCCGCTCGCCGATTATAGTCTCGAAATCTCCAGGGAATCCCATGATATTCTCGTAAACGCATGCGAGTTTTGCCGAATCTATCACGGCTTCTTTTTTTATAATCTCGTCGAAAAACTTTATGTTCACGTTTATAGTGTCCGCAAATAAAAAATTGTCCTGCGGGACGTAGCCGATATTTTTTCTCAGCGCGACCGTTTCGCGCTTATTTATATCTATGCCGTCCAAAAGTATTTTTCCGTCGTCGATTTTATAAAGACGCAATAGTAAATTCATAAGAGTGGTCTTCCCCGCCCCGGTAGTGCCGATTATCCCGAGCGTTTTCCCCGCGGGGACATGTATGTTTATATCTTCAAGCGCGTTTTTCTGCGCCCCGGTATATTTAAACGTGAGATTGTTTATCTCTATTTCGCCGTTTTGGACTTCTTCTTTCACGGCGTCCGGCAAGTCCGGAATATCGCTTTTGGCGGCAAATATTTCATCCAATCTGTTCATTGAGGCGAAAGCGTTCTGCCAGATTTCCACCACCCTGCCGAGATTGCTTATAGGGGCGAGCATCATGCCGAAATATGTGTTGAACACGACGAAATCGCCAATGTTTATATAACCTTTGACCGTATATATCGCGCCGAAAATCAGGACAATAGAAAAACAAACCCCGAAACTCGCATTTATCGCCGGATTCAGAATCCCGGACGTTCGTTTGTATTCCACCTGCAGTCTGACGCGTTCAAGACTTGCCTTTTCCAATTTTTTTACTTCGGCATCTTCCTGAACATAGCCTTTGACTATTCTGATACCCGAAATATTTTCCTGAATTTTGTCGCTCAAATCCGCGAAAGCGTTCTGCACAAGCCTGAATTTCACGCGTATCGGAGTTTTCAGAAAAAAAATAACAAAAATCGCTATGACGACGGGTATAACGGAAATCAAAGTGAGCGTCAGATTTATCGTCCCTGCCATTACGATAATAGTCGATAAATTTATCAGAACCGCTTCCACCAAATTGACGAATCCCATTGCGAAAGCCATTCTCACCGCGCCCAGATCGTTTATGACATAAGACATTAAGTCGCCGGTTTTATGCGAATTGTAAAACTTCGGCGGGAGTTTTTGAAAATGATCAAAAAGTTTAGAGCGCATAAAACATTCTATATCTCTCGATTTGCCCAGTATCAGAGACCTGAAAGTGAATTTAAGAACCAAGAGAGCCACCGCTAAAAGAAGCATCTCGGCGGACAGTTTCGCTATTTCCCCGCCCGGAAGCGTTTTATTCTCAAGGGCGTTAGTCACGTTACCGAGAATCTGGGGAATTACGACGGCAATATAGCAGGACAGGACAAGAGCCGAAATTCCTACTATATACCCCAGAAGATGTTTTGCGATAAATTCTTTGAATATCATTCTCAGCGTCAATATCATCACTCATTTCTTGATTTTATTTACTGTTTCTAATCGAACGGATTACGACAGATTAATCCATTTCGGTCCAAGCCATGTGTCTATCTGCAGCCAGTTTCCGTCCTGACTGATTATCTCAACAACCTGCGGGGGAATCGTCGCGATTGCATTACTATCCCCCTTGTTATCGTAAATCTGTATGCTCTTATCTATGAAACGTGAATTATCTGTAATATATACCCAATATTCGCCGTTATATGTATCTATCAACGCCCATCCTTCGTCTGTCATTTGGATTGCCGTAACGGTCTGGGGGGAAAAAGTTCCCATTTTTTGTGATTTAAAATCAGGTTTCGCGTATGTGATAAACAACCATGGTATGTAATATTGTGCCGCGTCAGATTGTTGTTCTATTTCAGATTGTATTTCAAATATTTCCCATGCATTTTTATCAAACCATGGGAAAGTATCGCTATCAAAAATATCGTTGTAAAAGTATTGATTTGAATATATATCAATGCCGCTGTAATAATCACAAGGTAAAACAGGCTTTCCGGTTTTATTAATGATCCCCATTTTCCCGGCGCTTATTTTACCCCAGTCACCAAAGTATATCCATTCTGTGGCTATAACGACAACTGCCAGTCCATTTTTAAAAGGGTAAATATAATCATATTTAAAAGGAACAACAACTTTGCCTGTTTGGTCTATAGTACCCATTTTGCCGTCTTTTATCACGTTAGCTACTCCTTCATTGAAAGAACTTGCAGTGTTATAGCCTCCATTTACAGAACCTGCGTTGTCATACATAAGGGGAATAACAATTTCGCCGTTTGTGTTTATAAATCCCCAACTATACGTCGGATCTTCCCTGCCCATGCCAATGGAAATGCTACCTGTTTCATCAGCCACAGCCGCCAATCCCTCGCTGAAAGGAACTGCGTTGTCATAAACACATGGTATAACTTCTTTGTCTGTCTCGTCTATATACCCGTATTTCCCGTCTTTTTGCACAAGAACTAAACCGTCTTTGAAATTATTATAATCAATCGAATCGTAAATGCAAGGTAAGACAAGTTTTCCTGTCTTGTCTATATATCCCCATTTATCGTCTTTTTGTACAGCAAACCCGTCGCTTAAAATAATTACGTTATCATATATGCAAGGTACAACTTCTTTTCCTGTTTCATCTATATATCCCCATTTGCCGTCTTTTTGTACAACTGTCAACCAATTGTCTGCATTATTAGTAGAACGAACTTCTTTGCCGGTTTTATCTATCCAAACACCATAACCATTTTTATCTATCATCATTGCTATTCCGTTGTGGAACTCATAAGCAATTCCTACATCCATGAAAGGGATAACAACATTTCCCGTTTTGTCTATATACCCGCATTTGCCGTCTTTTCTTACAGTTGCCAATCCCTCGCTGAAAGAAAGTGCGTAATCATATATACAAGGCACAACAAGTTTTCCTGTCGTGTCTATATACCCGTAATTGTATGTTGCTTTATCACTGACAAGTGCCAATCCTTCGCTGAAATTATAAATACTACCATATTCCAATCCCGAAGCGACTTTTTTGATTGTCGAACCGTTTGTCGCACTCACAGTCGCGGGTAATATCGCAGTCACCATAAAAACCGCAAGAACTATGCTTATAAGTTTCTTTTTCATATAAACCTCGCTTCAAATTATACAAAATTTAAATATACGAGAACCAGTATTTTTATTATAATAAAATAAATTTAAAATTTATCTGTTATTTTTATCTGATTTTGTGAATAAATTTTTTATATACAATTTCTATTTAAGTTTTCTGGTTAAATTATAAAAAATTTAAGGCGTTTTTACAAAAAATTTAAATAATTTCGCTAAATTAATATATTCGTTATGAAATCTTAAACTATTTAATATATACTTAATATACAATACAGCAATAAACACAGAAAATCAGAGGTGATTTGATTTATGGCGCTGACATTCCGCGGGGGCGTTCACGTTGACGACCGCAAAAACGCGCGTAAAAGCCCTATAGAAATATTTCC
>WQYZ01000240.1 GCA_009780985.1 Oscillospiraceae bacterium
CAGTTTTATCATAAATTTCGCGCACCCGGAACGTATGACGTGCGCCCCGTACATAAGTATGACAGGCGCGCCTTTTTTGCGGGCGTTGATTATATCGTCCGCGAGTTTGTCTATATTCGGATTATCAAACGGTTTTGTTGGTTTATCAACATCCATAATAATCGACAAATCAATATCGCTTTTTCTTTCGTTTATAGGCAGTATTTTAATTTTACTGCGGTCAAATTTTGTGAATGGCATAAATTATATTTCCCCCTTTTAATTTATATTACTATCGGCAATAAATGAACTCCCGAAACGCTGTTCCCTGCTGAATGGACTGAACGAATCCAAGGGAGTTAAATCATTTATATCAAACTTTGGCTCTAAACCTATATTAGCAGTCATGAATCTGGATAAATTATCATCCCAGATACAATCTGTAAACATTTTAAACCAACTCAATACATTTAAACCAAGCAACGCGCTGGTTCTCTGCGCTAATTCTTCATGAAATTTTATAACGTGTACATAAACAGGACCTAAATTGATATCGCCGATTATCAAATCCGGTATTATGGCATATTTAGCTTTCACCCTGCCGCCGATTCCATCCACATAATCATATCCCTCTTTGATTTTGTAACCGTAATCCAATGCCAACTGCTCAGATATAGAAGTTGTTCCGGCACCTGTATCAAATACCATTTCAAGCGGTTGCAGATTTTTTGATGTTTTAGTCACAATTTTCGTTTCTATTCGAAGAACATAATCATATTTAGCTTTTAAATTTATCATTCGTCACCTCCGGCGGCGTAAAGATTCATATAAATATTTCCTATATATCTAATACTGCAACCACCTATAGCGTCATCATCTTCTGTTCTTCTTATTTCTCCTAATATAGCATATAATTCGTCCATTGATTCCGTAGCATAATATCTTACTATACCTCCTGCCCAAGTATCCTGCATAGGCGTCATTTGCATATTTGTCAACAATACCTGATGATTCCAGAATTTTTTTCTTATTTCATCTTGCGTCATATATGTGGGATTATCAATTTTAATCACTTTTTTATCCATAATAATTTTCCCCCTTAATCAATTTTCCCCGTTTAATATTATATTTGTCATCTCCATGCAATTTTTCCATTCTACTTTTTGGTTTAAATATTTTTGTACTCTTTTTCCCACAATGTTGAGAGCTTTGAGACCTGTTTCCAAGCCGTTTGAAAAGAGCGACTGCCAGTGGGTGATTATAATAGGCCAGCCTCCAGTCGATAACACATCGATAATACTGCCTTTTGCGCCGTCTTCGGAAATGAGATTTTCAGCTACTGATGAAATATACTCCGGTGATGTGTCCGCGCAGTCAATAGTTTGCCAGAAGTAGTCGTTTATTGTGCCGGGAATCGACACTAATTTATAGCCGGACTGATTATATGCTATCCACGGTTTTGCGCCGGGTTTGTCTGTCATGGCATGTAAAAGATACCACGATATTTTCCTGCCGAATACTGCGTCCTGCGCCGCGGCTATGGCGGCGATATACTCGTCCTCGACTTCTATTCCGAAACTCCATGGCGACGTAACTCCAGTCGCGTCAATCCCCGCTTGTTTAAGCAATTCCAACGCATGGGAAATATACGGCGTGAGGGTGGAGCGGTACTGTTTAAAAGACCATGTTTCTTCGTCTGTATTTATATATTCACCTGTCGTAAGGTCAAGCGCGTAATGATGAGTGAGCATTTCGGGGCAAAAATCAAAATTAGGGGCAAGCCGTTTATTTACAGTTTCAATCCAATATCTTACATCTTTCATATCGTGCCCCGTTATGCCATTGACTATATCCCCGCGGCAGCCCGGAGCAGGAACTACCGAAAATTTCCCGCGTATTCCCCAATGCTCAACACTATCGCAGAATTTATCAAGAAAAGAATTGGGAATTTCATCAACTAACAAGCGTCCGTCTTTAGTTACAGGAGTTGAAAGATAGTTTTTATATATTACGCAGTGTTCTTTGTAAACATGTATAAGCGGCGCGGCGTCGTCAATTATGATGCTTATCGGCGTTAATTCTGACATAAAAAATCTCCGTTATGTTAATTAATACAATTCTTTTAGCTGTTCAAGGCGTTCATGCCCATTAGGATATGCCGTTTCAAGCGCGTTTATAAGCCATTTTCTGCTTTCGTCCGGCAGAAAAGGAGCGGTGGAATCAAAATCGATACGATTTTTTTCTCTATGATAATCACTCGCCAAATACGCCGCATGTGAGATAATCAGCAACTTTACTTCAGGTGCCAAATATGGTATGCCTTCGTCATTGTATAAGATTGCTTTATCAAGTTCCCTCGTTATATTTTTACCCTGAGCGGTGAATGAATCGAATACAAAATATCCGTCTTTCTGCTTATTGAATATTATTTCAAAAAAATCAAAGTTTAGCTGTTCCCCGTTCAGAATTTCATAATTATAAATATTTTCGCCGCCTGATTTTGGTTCGATTTTAAAAAATGAACAGTCGGGTTTTATTGCCCAGACATATTTTAGTTCTGTATTTTTTTCATCGAATGGATTGAGTATCCGGCGTAAATAATTATTAGCTATTTTATTGTCAATCCAATCCGATTTATGTTCATAAACATTCCAACCTTTGTTCAGCACATACTTTATGCTGTCGATTCTGTCCTCCTCAAATACGGTTGTATCAATATCGCTGTGCGGACGCAACTTTTTATTCAGAAATAATTCGAGCGCATAACCACCGCAAAAAGCGTAAGTAAATCCGCAGTCTTTCATAAAATCGTTACATTTGGATATTAGTTTAATCATATCAGTTCTCCCAATACCTTACCAGCCCTATAATCCTGTCCGCGTCGGCAAAATCGGGGATAACCGCGCTTGCGCCCGCTTGCGTCAGACGACTGCGCTTCCATTCGTTTATGCCGGCTTTTCTGACTTCGTCCGTTGCGACGGCGACGGCGTAACCGCCTATGTTCGCGATTAACTCTATTTCCACATATCCGTCCCCGAATGAGATTAATTCTTCGCCTGTGATTTTATTCTCGCTCAATATGCGTTTAATAACCAATTCTTTTGTGCAGTCTGTGGCGTGTTCGTCGAGTGCGCCGTATATGTTTTTGCCGAAATATTTGTCAAGCCCCAATAGTTTCGCTTCTTCAAGCACTGCGCCGTTGTCCGTGCCGCTTGCGCAATATATGGATATGCCGGAATCTTTTAGTTTCTCCAAAAGTTTCACCGAACCGGGGACAAGCATTTCTTCGGGGGATATTCCACCGTTTTTCAAGCCCGCTTTGCGGTCTTTTATTTTTTCCTCGAGGCGGCGCAGATACTCTGTTTTATAAACAAGCGGGTCTTCGGGTATGCCGCCGCGTTTTTTAATTTCTTCGCCGACTTGTATGCACTGGAATATCGTCTGTTTGCCTGTGAGCCGGTCAACAAAATCCGTGACGCAGACCTCTATATCCGCGTCGCTGTCGTGATTATTCGGGGCGGCTTTCAGGAGTTCGCAGAAATACGGTATCATAATTTGCTGCCACCCCTCGCGTATAAGGCTGAGAGTGCCGTCAAAATCGAACAGCGCGGATTTGAAAGAACGGTTTTTTTGAGGCAGTTTCAGGATTTCCATACCCCACATATCGCTTAGAGTATCAACCATGACGACTGTTAAAGCGTGTTCGTACGCCATATGCGCGTCCTCGATTTGTTCCATCGAATCAGTGGGCGCGATTATATATAAATCGCACAGTTCTTTCATTTTGCCGCCGTCGCGACCGAGAAATCCTATGACGCATATGCCGGCGTCCTTCGCATATCTTGCGGCGGTTACTACATTAGGAGAGTTACCGCTGCCTGAATATACTACAAGAGCGTCGCCTTTTTTCCCAAGCGTTTTAAGCTCTATCTGATACGCTTCCTCATACGAAAAATCATTGGCAAGACACGTGACAAGCGTGCTTGAATCGCTGAGGCATATTGCTCTGAACCCCTCTCTGCCGTGAACGCGACAGCCTTTTGTCAAGTCGTTCACCATATGCGACGCTGTGGCGGAGCTTCCGCCGTTTCCAGACGTGAAAATTATGCCGCCGTTTTGTTTTATCTCTATTAGTTTCAAGGCAATATCCGACAACGCTTTCATATCGGATTTCCTGATAACCTCCGCGGTATCGGTTAGATAACTGCTAAATTTATTTGCTAAATTCGTAGAATTTATATTCATAATATTCTGATTCCTCTCTGTAAAAATTTGATTTCATTATACCATGATTTGCTGAAACTTTCATATATGATTTTGATATTATCTGTAAATTTTTCGCGGAACATTCTTACAACATGACATCATTCCACATTTTTCAGCGATTCCACCATATTTATTGACGCTAATTTAAAATTCATCACCAAATTTACAAACACCGCGAAAACAGCCGTCAGTAAAACCGAATATATATAACTCTGCGGATTTATAATCTCCGGAAACATAAGCAAGTCGATCTCTACGGCGTTCAAGACAAACATGTGCAGAAAAATGCCGCCTATAATACCCAGAATAATACCCATCGCCGTGACAAGTATGTTTTCCCTGTAAATATACATCGCAAGTTCCGAATCGTAAAATCCCAGAACTTTTATAGTCGCCAGTTCTCTGACGCGTTCGGATATATTTATGTTCGTCAGATTGAATAAAACGACGAAAGCAAGAGCGCACGCCAGAACAATCAGAACTATGGTGACAACCTGCAGGGCGTCGGTCGAATGGCTAATATTTTTCTTCAGGTCGGACGTGTTTACAACCGCTCTCACGTCGTTGTCCGCGAGAAGTTCTGAGGCAAATGCCTGCGTATCGCCGGATACCGCAAGAATACTGTTAAATACCGGGTCGGAGCCGAATAAATTCCGGTATATATCGGGAGCCATATAGACATAGTTCAGCACGTAATTTTCGACAATACCCGTTACTTTCACAGTGTATACTTTTTCGTCGCTTGCCGTCATGCTGAAACTGCCCCCAACAGAAACGCCGGTTTCACGCGCCAGCTTTTCCGTAAGCAAAACGCCGTCGTCAAATTCGCCGCGCGAATTTATCAACGGCACAGCTTCGCCCGTTGCGCGGGAGCGCAGATTTATAAAATCGCCGAGTTTTCCCGGATTTTCGGGCACAATCAGATATGCGGAAAATTCAGCTGAATTTATTGTCTCCTGCCGTATGTATACATAATCGCCGGGGATTTCAGCCAGCAGGGAATCCAATTCAGTGCGCAGTCCTATTGTCGTTATATCTTTGAGATACGCTTGCGAGTTATACTTTGCCACTTTGTCATACTGCATGCCGACTACGCCGCCGATACTGTCCCGCAGTCCGAACGCTGTGACCAACAACGCCGAACAACCCGCGACGCCTACCAATGTCATGATAAAACGCTTTTTATACCTGAATATGTTTCTCGCTGTGACTTTGCTTATAAATTTGAGCCGGTTCCAGACGAACGGTATTCTTTCAATCAACACCCTTTTGCCTGCGGGAGGCGACTTGGGTCTCATAAGTTCTGCGGGCGCGCCTCGCATTGCGCCTATGCAAGTTATCAACGTCACGAGCAGGACGGCTCCGAGAGCCGAAGAAATAGCTATAAGACTGATTGCCATAGGAACAGGCGTATCAAGGTGCGGCATGTTGTACAAATGCCCGTAAGCGTTGCCGATTACGCGCGGGAATATGTTGCTCCCGGCGATTACGCCGACTATGCCGCCGATTACTCCCGCGATAAACGCGTAAATTATATATTTCATGACGATTTTTACCGGTTTATATCCCAACGCTTTATAGATTCCAATCTGCGTTCTCTGTTCTTCCACCATACGCGACATAGTCGTCAGCGACACTAATACCGCTACGAGTAAAAATACCATAGGGAAAACGTACCCGACTTTTTGTATTCTCAGACTGTCCTGATAATAAGAATCATACGACAGACCGTCTTTGCGCGTGAAGTAAAACCATTCGGGCGTAGGTGCGCTCGATAACTTTTCCTGCGCGGAATTTAAATCTGAAAGATTCTTATCTATTTCCGACTGTTTTTCGTCCAACTGATTCAGCGAGTTTTGTATCTGTTCGTACTGCACATCCAATTCCGGCGAAACGCCTTGAGGAGCGAGAGATTCCAACTGCGACAGATTATCCTGCAGAAGTTTGCGGGAATCGTCGATTTGTTTCTGCGCATCATCTATTGACGCACGATTTTCGTCGATTTGCGTCTGCTGGTCTGCAAAATCGTCTTTCTTAGCCTGTACGCGAATATCCCCTGTAGTCTCAATTTGCTTTTCCCATTCGTCTGCATTATCGTAGTAATCTGTCGTCAGATTGTCGATATCGTGCGAACCGTCCATTAAGATATATGCGTCTGTGTAAACGTCCAACTTATACGCTTCCGGCGAAAGATACACAAAATAGTCCACCCGTCCGTCGCCGAGCGCGGTATTACCATGCTCGTGTGCATTTATATAAAGCGGCGAAGATACTATGCCGACGATAGTAAAAGTGCTGCTGTTCAAGACGTTATGATAATCGTCCATGTTATCAAGTCCCAAAGTTATCGTATCGCCTATTTTATATTTCCCGTATTGTAACAGTTCGCGTTCTACGGCGCATTCGTTTTCATTCTGCGGCAGACGCCCTTCTGCGATGTCGATTTTGTTTAAATTGTCCGGCAGCGAGTGCGTTTGAACAGTTCCGGTTTCGTTTTTATTTTGATAGTATATATA